>CAZLDA010000465.1:0-3723 GCA_964557875.1 uncultured Pseudomonadales bacterium
GAGCGGCACGCGCTGCACGCCGAAGCCGTGATCTTTCGGAATCAGCTTCTCGGCGACAACCGGATCCTTCACGCGTTGCCGGATGCGGTTCGCGATGTACTCGGAGAATTCCGCGTTCGCCTTCTCGTCCATGAAGATCTCGCGGAAGTTGGCGAGCCAGATACCGAAGCCCGGCTCGCCGTAGAGCTTGTCCCACAGCTTCACGCGCTCTTCGCGCGACACTTCCCAGAAGCCGCGGCGATCGGGTTCGTGTTCGAAGCCGCCGGGTGTGCGCAGGCAGGTCTCGAAGATCTCGTCGTAGCGCGCGCGGATGGCGGCCATCTCTTCGTCGGAGATCGGGCCGTTGTTGAGCGGCGCGCACCAGTTCGGGCGGCGTTGAAAAACCGTTAGATCGCCCACCATGTCGGAAAGCGCGGCAATCACCTGCACGCCGGTGGCGCCGGTGCCGACCACTGCCACGCGTTTGCCGGCGAGATCCACCGGTTCCTGCGGCCAGTAGTAGGTGTGGAACGAAGGCCCCTCGAACGTTTCCATGCCGGGAATGCGCGGCGGCGTTGGCGTGGAAAGCAAACCGAGCGCGGTGACGATGAAGCGCGTGGTGAGTTCGCGGCCGTTCTGCAAACTCACGCGCCACAGGTTGTTCGCTTCGTCGAACTTCGCATGGCTAACGACGCAGTTGAACTGCATGTGTTTCTTCAGATCGAACTTGTCGGCCACGTAGTTGAGGTAGCGCAGGTTCTCCGGTTGGCCGCTGAAGCGTTCCTTCCAGTGCCATTCGTTCAATAGTTCCTTCGAGAACGAGAAGCCGTACGTGTAGCTCTCGGAATCGAAGCGGCAACCCGGATAGCGGTTGTGATACCAGGTGCCGCCGAGGCCGGCCGCGGCTTCGAGCACGGTCACGTTCACACCCAGCTGCAGCAGCCGATACAGCTGATAGATGCCGGCCACGCCGGCGCCGAAGATGATCACTTCGTGTTGCGGGTCTTCGTTTGCCGTGCGTTTTGTTTGCTGATTCATGATGTCAGTTCCATACCGATCGAATGCGCACCGCCTCGGCGCGGCCTTGTTTGTAGCCGGCTTCCATGGACGGAAGCTGTCGCGATGCATCCATCAGGTTCATGCCGAATGCCTCGAGCGACGCGGCGTCCGGGGCGATGAATTCCACGTGCGAACCGCCGCGGCGCAGATGTTTGAGTTCGGGGTCGATGCGCGCCGCCATGAAGTTCGCAGCGCCGGCGGGAATGACTGCCACCGCAATCACGCGTTCGTAGCCTTCGGCGAGATCGAAGTTCGTCGCGGAGCGCATGCCGCCGTCCACGTAACGGCGGCCGTTGATGGTGATCGGCGGGAACAGGCCGGGTACGGAGCAGCTCGATGCAACGCCGCGCGCGAGCTCGATGTTGTGGCTTTGGTTGAGTTCCACGAAGCGGCCGTCGAGTGCGTCTACTGCGGTGCAGGAGTACTTCTCGGGCCACGGTGTGTTCGCCACCGAAGCGAAGAAGGCGATGCACGCTTCTTCAGGCAGCGTTTGTGCTTCGAGTGCGAAGGCGCCGATTTCGGCGCGCAGCTTCAGCGCCTCGGCCTCGTCCTTCGGCACGCGCATCATGAATTCCATCAGCCTGGTGAGATCCGGCACCGGCAGTGCACTCGCGCCCGATGGATTTTCGGTGCGGGCAGTTGCGCCTTCGGTCAATCGGGTGCGCATCTCGGCGGGTGCGCGGCCCGACGCCAGCTCAGCGCCCACGAACGATCCGGCCGACGTGCCGACGATCTTGTCTGCATCGCGAAGATCGATGCCTTCGTCGGCAAGTCCCGCCGCGAGTCCGGTTTCCCACGCGATGCCCACGCTACCGCCACCGCCCAGCACTACTGCCCGTTTGGTCATCGCTTCTCTCCCGTGATTGATTCTGGATGTTACGCCGCTTGGGCGTTGAAACGAGAGCGGGGTTCTAGGGAGTTTCCCGAGGTGTTCGGCGCGCAGCGGCGATCACGATCGCGATACGTACTTCCATCGATTGCCGAACCGCGCGCTGCCGCGTGTAGTGGTGGCTCATACCTTTACCGGAGAGCGAATACTCATGAATGCCACCGTTGCCGGCCTCGGCTTCGATCCGGATGCACTGCGCGAGAAGTATCGGCACGAGCGCGACAAGCGCCTGCGGGCCGACGGCAACGAGCAATACGTCGAGATGAAGGGCGACTTCTCCCACTACATCGACGATCCGTATCTCGACAAGCCGATCGTCCGGGCGCCGAAGTTCGACGAAGTCGACGTCGCCATCATCGGCGGCGGCTTCGGCGGCCTGCTCGCCGGTGCGCGCTTGCGCGACGCCGGCATCGAGAACATCCGCGTCATCGAGAAAGGCGGCGACTTCGGCGGCACGTGGTACTGGAACCGCTATCCGGGTGCCGCCTGCGACATCGAGTCGTACGTGTACCTGCCGCTGCTCGAGGAAGTCGGCTACATGCCGAAGATGAAGTACTCGACCGGCGCGGAAATCCTCTGGTACAGCCAGGAGATCGCGCGCAAGTACCGGCTCTATGACGACGTGCTGTTCCAGACGGAAGTGACGGCCCTGAAATGGGACGACGCGTCCGGTCGCTGGATCATCGAGACGAACAAAGGCGATCGCATGAAGGCGCGCTTCATCGCGATGTCGAACGGGCCGCTGAACCGGCCGAAGCTGCCGGGTATTCCCGGCATCGACACGTACAAGGGCCACACGTTCCACACCAGCCGCTGGGACTACGCGTACACCGGCGGCAGCGCCGAAGGCAATCTGACGGGGCTGAAAGACAAGCGCGTCGCCATCATCGGCACCGGCGCCACCGCCGTGCAGTGCGTGCCGCACCTCGGCGCTGCTGCGAAACACCTCTACGTATTTCAGCGCACCCCCTCGTCCATCGACGTGCGCAACGACCGTCCGACCGATCCGAAGTGGGTCGAGAGCCTCGAACCGGGCTGGCACCAGAAGCGAATGGACAACTTCAACATCCTGGTCTCCGGCGGCATTCAGGAAGAGGATCTCGTGAAGGACGGCTGGACCGAGATCATCCGCAACCTGTTGTTGATGGTGCGCAAGGACGGTGAAGCGGACCTCACGCCCGCACAGCTCGCGGCGAAGATGGAACTCGCCGATTTCCAGAAGATGGAACAGGTCCGCGCGCGCGTGGACAAGATCGTCAACGATGCGAAGGTCGCCGAAGAGCTGAAGCCGTACTACCGTCAGTTCTGCAAGCGGCCGTGTTTCCATGACGACTACCTGCCGACGTTCAACCGCCCGAACGTCACGCTCGTCGACACCGACGGCCACGGCGTCGAACGCATCACCGAGAAGGGCGTGGTCGCGAACGGCGTCGAATACGAAGTGGACTGCATCGTGTTCGGCACCGGCTTCGAGGTGGGCACGGGCTATTCGCGTCGTTGCGGCTATGAGACGTACGGGCGCAACGGTTTGAGCCTCAGCGACAAGTGGGCCGACGGCATGCGCACGCTGCACGGCATGCACTGCCACGACTTTCCGAACCTGTTCATCATGGGCTCGAATGGCCAGTCGGGCTTCACCGCGAACTATCCGCACGCGCTGAACGAACAGAGCCAGCACATCGCCTACATCATCACGCAGTGTCTGTCGGGCAATCATCGCGTGGTCGAAGCGACCGAAGCGGCGGAGAACGCCTGGGTGCAGACGATCGTCAGCCTCGGCCGATTGAACGAGCAGT
>CAZLDA010000466.1:0-3722 GCA_964557875.1 uncultured Pseudomonadales bacterium
GTGTACGCGATGATCATCGGCGGCCTCGAAACCACCCAGTACGCGCTCGAAGAACAGGCGCAGCTGTTGTGCGAACGACCCGGTGTGTTCGCGACGGTGAAGAACGATCGCAACACGCTGCGACATTTCATCGAAGAAGGCATGCGCCTGCGTTCTCCAACGCAGGGCCTGTCCACGCGGATCACGAGCCGGGACGAGGTGTTCCAGGGCGTGAAGGTACCAGCGGGTTCACAACTGCATCTACGCTGGGCCGCGGCCAACATCGATCCGGACGAATTCGAATGTCCGCACGAACTGCAGCTCGACCGCAAAGCCGTGAGTCGTCACCTGACCTTTTCAGCAGGGCCGCGCGTGTGTCCCGGCGCCGGTATCTCGCGGCTGGAGCAGACCATCGCGTGGACGCGCCTGTTCGATCGCCTGAACGGCATCGAGTACGCGCCGGGGAACACGTTCATGCATCAGCCGGGCATCATGCTCGGCACGCTCGAACTGAAGCTGCGGTTCGAGAAGGCGACTTAGCCGTTTTTGGATCTTGTGCTTGCCCAGTCGCGCGCTTCGGCCGACGACACCCAACGCAACGCATTGTGCAGCAGCCGTCGGAAGTTGGGATTCGTGAAAGCCTGTGGCCCATCGCCAACGTCGGAAACGACCACGGGGCTGTTCGCCGCCGCATTCGCCCACACGATGAGGTTGCTGCCGGGCGGATGATTCCAATCCGCCTGCTCCTGCCGCGGCGCGAGCGGCGGCGGAGTGAAGTTGTTGGCGACGAAATCGTACTGGCCGCGCAACAGCGGCACCACGCGCGATTCGTAGCCGACGGTCTTCAGATAGATCTCGTCGGTGATTTCGAAACCGTCTTCGAGCCCCGCAAGTACCGGATGGGCGCTGGCCGGCACCAGCTTCAGGTTCGGGTTGGGGAACGGTCCATGGCCGCCGCGATAGCCCGAACCCGGCACGTCAACGCCGTCGAGAAGACCGCGCTTCAGCATGAATGACGAACCGGAGATGCGCCGCCATAGCGGCCAGTTCGGCCACGACACGGTTGCGTGGTTCAACATCACGATGCCGGTGCCGCGCTCGAGCATCGCTTCGATGGCGTGCCGATATGCAGGGGCAGGGTTGCCTTGGCTGTCGGCGCCGTCGTGCGTCAAGCCAATGCCCGGGATACCGCTCATGTCGTAGAACAACACGCAGTCGTATGCACCGATGTGCTCCGGCGCCAACAACACCTGCGCAGCGGGCTGCTGCACCAGCGTCGCGTTCACGCCTTTCATCGAGGCAAACATCGCGAGAAAGGCGTTGTGATCGAAGTCGTGTCCCTTCGAAACGATCAACACGCGTGTCGAATCGGCCATCAGCGTTACTCCCCGTTGCCGTCGATGTTATGGCAGAGTGAATTCGGCTCCAACATCTGCTCCAAAACTTGGGGAGGGAGGGCGCGGTGGAGCAAACCGGACGCGTCGCGATCATCACCGTGCACGGCGTTGCCGACCAGCAACCCGGACAGACGGTGGGCGAACTCGCGCGTCTGCTTTGCCACGGTGGCAGCGACGCGGCGCGGTATGTCGAAGGCGAAAAGCACGAGATCATTCTGCCGGTGCGCAAACTCGGCTCTGTCGAAGAGTCGGCGACGGCCGCGAACGACATGAAGTCCGAAGCGCCACCCGAGCAGGTGATGCACGTCAGGCCGGGGCGTGCCAGCAACTTTTATCTGGCGCACCGACGCGCGGTACGCGAACGCGGTGCACCAGCGGAAGAAGACCTCGGCGTCACGCTCATAGACTACCTGCTGTCCCGCTATCAACCCCACCAGCGCGATGCACTGTACGAATCCATCCGCATCTCGTTGCAGCGGCAGAGCGATGGTCTGCCGGTGGACCTCTATGAAATGTACTGGGCCGACTATTCGCGGTTGCGGCCCGGCGGCATCCGCGCGTTGTCGGCGAGCTACCAGTTGTTGTTTCACCTGAGCACGCTGGCGCGCGACGTGGTGGATCAGGTTGCACTTGCAACACGAGGTGGCTGGTCGCTGCGAGTGCTGCAGTGGCTGCACGCGTGGTCGGCGTGGTTGGTGAAAGGCCCCGCCGCGTTATTGCAGCTGATGATGTTGTTGCTCGTCGCATTCGGCGCTGCCGCATTCGTACCCGAAGATCAGCAACCGCTCGTACTCGAAATCGGCGGAGGGGTCATCGCCCTGATACTCTTCTCGTTTGCGCCGGTGATGTGGCTGCGCGCGGATGGACGCGCCGCGCAGTTGCGAGCCTCCGTCCCCTGGGTGTTTGCCGGTATCGCCTTCGGAAGCGTCGCAATCGCCTCCGCACGGCTACCCGACTACGCCATCGATATCTACTTCTACACGGCAGCAACCCTGACGGTTGCCGCCGGCGCGCTGCTGCTGCGGCGCTATGCCGAAACCGTGCGCGGTATACGGCTCGTCGGCATAGCGTTGCTGTTGTCGCTCGCAATTCTGCTGGTGACGAATGCGGTTCGGACGCGTCCCGGGATGTCGACGCCGTACGAATGGATGCTGACTACCGCGCTGAACGCCGGCGAATACCTGCTCGCGGGATTGCTGATTACATGGGCGTTGCTCGCCATGGTGCAGATTGTCGCGCTACTGCTCGGGTTCGTGCTCGCGAGCAGAGGCGAGTCGGCGGTTGCAGCGTCGCTGACAACCGCTCGCATCGGCATGGTCGTATCGAGTGCGCTGTTCGCGATACTGAGTCTCGTGTTGTGGTCGGTCATCTCGTACGTAGCGGGTCTCACGCTCGAGGATTTCCTGTTCATGCCTGTGGTGTTCACGCCCGCCTATCGGTCGGCTGCAATCTTCTTCGAATCTCAAGTCACGGACGTGGGCACGTTGTTTACGCCGCTGATGGGACTGGTCGGAGTGATCGGCGCAATCGTACTGGTCGCGCTCGCACCGTCGTTGCGAGAAGAGATTTCGCCAGGGGCCGACGCGCAGGCTGCATCGTGGACCACGCGGCTCGGGCGATGGTGGAGCGGAGCTCGCCGTGTGCTCGGTTACGTGTTCGGCGGCTTCGTGCCGTTATTGGCGATCGTGGGCGCCGTCGTTTACCTGCTGTTCGTCGAGCGGAAACTCTTCGGCGTGGAAGATGCGCTCGACTGGCTCGGTGAAAACGGCGACTTGTTGGTGACGGTGGGACAGTGGCTTGCCGGCGGCGTGGTGACGATCACCGCCCTCGGCGCGCGTTTCACAGAGACGTTCGGCAAACTGCGCGTCGCGCTCGATGCGGCGCTCGACGTCGACAACTACTTCCAGGATCCGGCCAATCGACTGCCGCCACGCGCACGCATCTATTCGCGCTATGCGTCGTTGCTCGCTGACATCAGCAAACGCGGTTATTCGCGCGTGGTCGTCGTGTCACACAGCCAGGGCACCGTGATTACAGCCGATCTGCTGCGTTATCTCGCGGTCACTCGGCGTTTGCAGAACTACGTTGGCTCAACGCCGTTGTCATTGGTCACGGTGGGTTCGCCGTTGCGCGACCTGTACGCCGCACTGTTTCCGTTTCTGTATCGCTGGATGGGCGCGCAGCCAACTTCCTTCGCAACGCTGCCGGATCCCGCCGATCTGCAACTTGCACAATGGGTGAACGCGTATCGGGCGGGCGACTATGTCGGCCGCGCCATCTGGACCGCACCGAGCGAGCCGGCGATGCTTCGTGTGGCGCGCGTTCTGGACGACGGCGACGTAGAAG
>CAZLDA010000467.1:0-3720 GCA_964557875.1 uncultured Pseudomonadales bacterium
CATGGCTGCGAATACATGACCGGCGGCCGTGTAGTCGTGTTGGGCGAAACCGGTCGAAACTTTGCCGCCGGCATGAGCGGAGGCATTGCGTACGTGTGGGATCCGAACGGCGTATTCCGGCAGCGCTGCAACACCGAAATGGTGGAACTCGAAGCGCTTGCTGAAGACGAGGACATCATCGAATTGAAGAAGGCGATCGAGAATCATCTTCAGTTCACGGGTTCGACGGTTGCAAAGTCGATCCTGCACGACTGGGCTCGCTCGTTGACTCGCTTCGTGAAAGTCATGCCGACCGACTTCAAACGCGTTCTCCAGGCGCGTAGAGCCGGTGAGCCACTGCCTTTCGCTGCCGAAGCATAAGCAGACGCAACATGGGCAAACCCACAGGGTTCAAAGAGTTCCCTCGCAAAACCGAGGCGTACCGCGACGCGACGAAGCGGTTGCTCGATTTCGACGAGATCTACACCCCGCACGACGCGAAACATCTCGCGGTGCAAGGCTCGCGCTGCATGGATTGCGGCGTGCCGTTCTGTCAGTCGACCGACGGCTGTCCGATCCATAACCTCATTCCCGAGTGGAACGACCTCGTGTATCGCGGCCACTGGCGCGAAGCACTCGATCGACTGCACCAGACCAACAACTTTCCGGAAGTCACCGGTCGCGTTTGTCCGGCGCCGTGCGAAGGCGCATGTGTGCTCGGCATCACCGACCCTGCGGTCACCATCAAGAACATCGAGATGGCGATCATCGACAGGGGCTTCGATGAAGGCTGGGTGGTCGCACGTCCTCCCGCGACTCGCACGGGTAAGCGCATCGCAATCATCGGCTCTGGGCCCGCGGGTTTGTCCGCCGCGGCACAATTGAACCAGGCGGGCCATCTCGTGACCGTGTACGAGCGCGCCGATCGCATCGGCGGGCTGCTCATGTACGGCATTCCGAACATGAAGCTCGACAAGCGCGTGGTGAACCGTCGCATCGACCTGCTGCGGGCAGAAGGCGTGACGTTCAAAGTTTCGACGCCGGTGGGCGACGGTAGCAACGGTTCGCTCGACGTTAAGCGCCTGCTCGAAGCCAACGACGCTGTGTTGTTCACCACCGGCGCAACCGTTGCACGCGATCTGCCGATCCCTGGGCGCGAACTTTCAGGGGTGCATTTCGCGATGGATTTCCTGCAAGCGAACACCAAGAGCCTGCTCGACTCGAAGCACGCCGACGGCAACTACATTTCGGCGAAGGACAAAGACGTCATTGTGATCGGTGGCGGCGATACCGGAACGGACTGCATCGGCACGTCGTTGCGTCACGGCTGCCGCTCGCTCGTCAACTTCGAAATCCTGCCGCAACCGCCGGCCGGCCGCGCCGCTGATAATCCGTGGCCCACCTGGCCGAAGATTTTCCGCGTGGACTACGGCCACGAAGAGGCGGCAAAGCGCTTCGGCAGCGACCCGCGCGTGTACTGCATTTCCGGCAAGTCGTTCGACGGCAAGGACGGGAAGCTCACCGGCATGCGCACCATTGAAGTGAAGTTCGTCGGACCGAAGCTGGAAGAAGTTCCGAACACCGAAAAGGTGTGGAAGGCCGACCTGATTCTGATCGCGATGGGCTTTCTCGGGCCTGAACATCACGCATCGGACGCACTCGGTATTGCCTACGACCCGCGCAGCAACCTACGTGCGGACTACGGCAAATACGCGACCAACGTGCCGAAGGTGTTTGCCGCGGGTGATTGTCGTCGCGGCCAATCGCTGGTGGTGCGCGCCATCAACGAAGGTCGCGAAGCTGCGCGTGAGATCGATCGCACCCTGATGGGCGAAACGCTGCTGCCCTAGCGCCTCAAAGGAGAGCGGTTCGCAACGACGCTCATTCGAGCGTCGACTGCACCGACGCAAACGTCCTGACCCAGGGTTTCACGCGACCTACGCTCGCGGGTAGCGACGCCGCCGCCGCGTTGGCCTCTGCCTGCGTGGCATAGCTGCCGTACGAGACCACATACCACGCCACGCCTTCACGTTTTGTCTCGAACGTGGCGAACTGATCCTTGCGAGCCTGCTGGCGCATGAACTGATCGCGCTTGTCGCGGCTCGTCGTTGCGAACAGCTGCAGAGTGAAGCGCTTTGCCGGTTGGTCGCGAACCCACTGCGACGATTTCGCACTGCCAACGGACGCACTCGGGGGCGCTTCGGGTTCTTGCTTGGTGCTTGCCGTCTGTTGTGTGATTTCCGGTTGCTGGTTCGACGCCGGCGCAGTGGCAACAACCCTCTTCTGCACGGGCGGAGGCGGCGTCTCGACGCGCTGCTGCTGGCGAATCGGGGTCGCAACCGCGGCGACCGGCCCTTCGATCGCGGGTTCGGCCGCTTCATTCGAGACCGCCGGCGACGCCAAGGGCGCGCGGTTCGTCGATGGTTCTTTCTGCTCTGCCGCGCCGGCAACCGGAGGCGTGGGTATCGCGAGCGTTGCGGTGCCACGCACCGGTTCAGCGATCGGTTCCGATTTGGCGAGGGGCTGCTCCTCGGGAGACTCGGTGGGTTTCGGATATCCGTTGAAGATCAGCCAGCCAAGGCCGGCGCCGACTACGACCAGCACCGCAAGCGCGCGGTGCATTCTCGGCAACCAGCGGCGTTCGTCGTTGATCGTCAGTTCGCCGTCGAGAATTGCAGCAGCCAACTCATCGATACGCCCCGGCATGCCGCTGGATCCACCCACGATTACAGACATCTCGTTCTGCGTGAACGCGGAACGATCGCGCAGGCCCGCGTGGGCGAGCCGAAGTGCGACGTAGCGTCGCGATTCTTCGTCGGTGAACGGCGTAAGCCGGATCTCGTGCCAGTTCTGCGCCTGATCGGTCCGCTTCGACGCCTTGTCGAGCGACTGCACGAAGTATGCTTCGGCGAAGAACACCATCCGAAGTCCTTCCTGCGCACCGGCATCGACCAGTTTCAGCAATTGCTCGAGCGCCCGCAGTTCCAGCAGGTGCGCATCGTCGATCAGCACGAGGCAGTAGCGATGCGCCTCGATCTGCTCCTGAACGTGCAACGCGATCAACTCGATGAGAAGGCGCGGATCTGCGTTCGCGGGCGCCGCCATTCCAAAACCCTGGATGATGCCCGTCAGAACTTCGCGCGTGTCGCTGGTCAGGTTTGCATTGATGCGCGCCGCTTTCACTCCGGGATCGAGACCGCTGGAAAGCGCGCGATACAATGTCGACTTGCCGACGCCTCGCTCGCCGGTAACCACCAGTAAACGACGGGACCAACGCGCCAAATGGCGAAGCTCTTCCAGGCGTCGCCCGCGCTCGCCTTCGCCGAAGAAATCGTCCGCAGGTTCCCTGAACGGATTCTTCGGTAATCCCAACGCTTCCAATGAGGGGCGGCTGCTAGCTTTCACATAAGCCGCCATGGGCCGAGAGCGTATCCTGGAACGCACCCGGATCGAACTGCTCCGTAACGAACGCATCGCCTATGGCGCGCGCCAGAATCAGTCGCAACCGTCCATCGATTGCCTTTTTGTCCATGCCCATTGCCGAACGCAATGCGTCCACCGTGAGATTTCCTGGCGGAAGCACCGGCAAACCAAACGCACCGATGAGCGATTTGATGCGCTTTCCGTCGTTTCGATCGAGCAACCCTGCGCGCACCGACAGGTCGGTGGCCATCACCATGCCGACGGCAACCGCTTCCCCATGCAGATATTCGTAGCGCGTCAATGTTTCGATCGCATGCC
>CAZLDA010000468.1:0-3719 GCA_964557875.1 uncultured Pseudomonadales bacterium
CGTTCACGTTGAGCGGGCGCGTTCAAATCCTGCCGTCGAGTGCCGTAGATTCCGATGTGAACGATCCGGATGCGCCGCTGGTGCGCAATAACAGTTTTGCAGAGGCGCAGTTGTTGCCGAACCCGGTGAGTCTGGGCGGATACCTCACCGTGCCCGGCGCCGGCAAGGCGGGCGCGCTGCGGGATGAGGGCGACGTTACCGACAAATTCCGCGTCAGCTTTGCTGGAAATGAAAACGTGCTGCTCACGGTCACGAATCCGGCGGCAGAACTATCGCTGATGCTGCTCGACGAGAACCAGACGATCGTCGATGCAACGGTGGTGAACGGCACATCGGCCTCATTGTCGGTACCTGCGGCCGGCAACTATTTCGTTGAAGTGGACATTCTCAGCAACGCGACCACCTACATCCTCAACGTCGGTCAAAACGTACCCGCTAACGGCAGCACACGGCCGGCGCGAACGTCCGACGACTTCGTACCGGGCGAGTTGATCGTTCAGGGCAGCGACCCTCACGACGCCGCCGTTCGGCGGGTAGCCGGCCGCAGCAGCGCAGCGCTATACAAGGTCAGTCAGAGGCCGCAGGGCGCAGCGATCAATCGCGTCGATGCAATACGCGAGGGCGCGCGCTACTCGGCGCGTCTTGCCCGCAAATACGAAACGCTGGCGGCCGTCGCGCGGATCAAACGCGGCAAAAGCGTCATCGCCGTAGAACCCAACTACATCCGTCGCGCCAGCCGTATTCCCGACGATCCGTTCTATGCGTATCAATGGAACTACTCGAGCATCAACATGCCCCTGGCGTGGGACCTGACCCAGGGTTCCGATCAGGTGATCGTCGCCGTGATCGACACCGGAGTGCTGCTCGAACACCCCGATCTGCAGGGCCAATTGATCGCAGGCTACGACTTCATTCGCGATCCCGATCGTGCACGCGATGGCGACGGCATCGATCCGGACCCGAACGATAGCGGAGATCTCGGCTTCGGCGGTTCGAGTTCGTTTCATGGCACCCACGTTGCCGGCACCGTCGCCGCGCACAGTAACAACGGCGACGGCGTCGCCGGCGTCGCGTGGCTGGCCCGCGTCATGCCGGTTCGCGCACTCGGTGTAGACGGCGGAACGACATACGACGTCATTCAGGCGCTCCGATACGCCGCCGGGCTATCGAACGACTCGAACACCACGCCGCCGCGTCGAGCCGACATCATCAATCTGAGCCTCGGATCGAACTCGTCCTCGCAGACCGAACAGAACACGATCGATCAGGCGCGGAACGCCGGAGTCATCATCATCGCTGCCGCGGGCAACGACGCCTCGAGCAACCCGTCGTTCCCGGCTGCCTATACGGGCGTCGTCTCGGTCGCGGCAACGACCATCACACGCACGCATGCGTCGTATTCCAACTTCGGTCCGACCATCGATGTGGCGGCTCCCGGTGGAAACTCTGCCACCGACGTCAACGGCGACGGCATCGGCGACGGCGTAGTGAGCACGTTCGGCGACGACGCGCACCTTCCGGTCACGTTCGGCTATGCGGCGCTAACCGGAACTTCCATGGCGACGCCACACGTTGCCGGCGTCGCGGCGCTGATGAAGTCCGTGTACCCGGACCTGACGCCATCGCAGTTCGACGAAGCGTTGGCCAAAGATCTGCTCACGGATGACCTCGGCCCGCCCGGGCGCGACGATCAATTCGGCAACGGCCTGATCAACGCACAGAAGGCGGTGAACGCCGCGGTCGCGCTGGCCAGCGGCGCCGGTACGCCGGTCGATCCGGTACTGGCCGTCTCGCCCGCATCGATCAACTTCGGCGCGTTCGAAAACACGTTCGACGTCGAACTGCGCAACGCCGGCGGCGGCAGCATCAGCATCGTGACAACCTCGTCGAATCAGCCATGGTTGCAGGCCGCTCCGCTGAACGTCGATACGAACGGTCTCGGCACGTATCGCCTTACGGTCGATCGCACGCTGGTTTCATCCGATGGAACCTACACCGGCACCATATCAGTCACGTCGACCACAAATCCGATCGACATCGGCATCGTCATGCAGCGGTTCACGGTCAGCCCAAGCGCCAACGCCGGACTGCAATACGTGCTGCTGATCGATGTCGTCACCGATCTGGTGGCGAACTCGGCGGTAGTGAGCGCAGTCGACGGCGAATACACCTATACGTTCAACAACGTGGGCGCGGGACAGTACTGGATCTATGCCGGCAGCGACTCCGACAACGACGCGCTGATCTGCGATCCCGGCGAAGCCTGCGGCGCATTCCGCACGCTCGATGCGCCCGAGGTGCTGAACATCAACTCCGACCGCGCCAATCTGGACTTCACCAGTGCATTTCCGGTCAATTTGTTCAACTCGAGTGTGTCGTCGGAGGCGGTTCGAAACCGACCGATCGACATCAGCAAGATTCCGGCAGTGCCATCGAAGGAGGCTCGTACACGATGAAACTCTTCACATTTTCGTCCTTCGCCGTTGCGGCAACGCTCCTCGTCGGTTGTGCGCAGGCGCAGCGAGTCGATGTGACAACCGTGCTGGCGAATGAAAATTGTCGAACCGACGAAGCCGGCGTGCGTGCCATCGACTATGCGGCGCTCGCCGCATTCCAGGGCACGCGTCTGATCGGCATGACGGAATCCGTAGAGGCAGCACAACGCCCGTTACACCTGGTTGCGATAGCCGGCGAGTTTCCGACGCCCGGCTACAGCATCTCGCTGCAGGATGGGGCGGAACTGGCGGCAGGCGTGCTCACGATCAGGATCAAAACCGATCGACCGCCGCAGGACGCGATGCTCACACAGGTCATCACGCACCCTTGTCTGGTCGTTGGCATCGCCGACCCGGCCGTTAGCCGTGTAAAAGTGCTGGACGAGTCGGCAGCGGTGCTCGGCGAAGTAGAACTCAGCGCGCCGAAGCAACCGTAACCGTTTACTCCGAGACGAGCGCCAGCGCTGCTTCGGCGCGGCGCTGCACGCTGAGTTTGTAGACGTCGAGGTTCATGTCGCGGTTCGCGCCCATAGCACCCACGAGATAGCGCTTGTAAACGCCCTGCCCGATCGCGGCTAAGCGCCAGTGCGAAAACGCACGGTAATAGTTGATTCCGGAAAGGTCGCGGCCGGTTGCCGCCTCGTAGCGCGCGCACAACTCGGCACGGGTGGGGAAACCACCCGCGGCCGTCGGTGCCTGATCGCCCTGGCCGGCCGCCTCCACTTCTTCGGGCGAAGACCATGCGTTCATCAGGTAACCGACATCCGCTAACGGATCACCCAAGGTGCACAGTTCCCAGTCGAGAACGGCGAGAATTCGCGGACCTTTGACGATCATGTTGCCGAGCCGGTAATCGCCGTGAACGATGCCGCTGCCGATCTGGGCGGGCATGCGCTCTTCGAGCAGGCGTCGCGTCTCTTCCATCGCCGGAATCTCATCCGTTTTCGACGCTTCCCATTGTTTCGTCCAGCGATTCAACTGGCGCGACAGATACGCTTCCTTGCGCCCCAGATCGCCCAGCCCGACGGCATCGGGATCGAGCCGATGTAATTTAGCGAGCACGTCGATTACGTGAAGGCCCAGCGCGTGCCGATCGGGCACAGAGATGGCCTTGGTTGCGGTCGAATCGTTCAGCACCAGTCCTCTCCACTACCAGGCCGCCAGTAGCTGCCGCCTAACCCCTCGCTCAAGCGCGGACTGTCCGCGGCGGGCCGTCTTGGCCGC
>CAZLDA010000469.1:0-3716 GCA_964557875.1 uncultured Pseudomonadales bacterium
GGCGCCAATCCAGGCTTTCGTTGAGGTAATCGCGGAGAATCTCCATACCGTCATTCTCGGTGAAGAACCGCGGAAGTTCTGTGGGTCTCGACCTACTGGTTGTAGGACGGTTGTTAGCGTCGCTTGTCAGCGGCACATCACCGAGCCGCCGCACACGGTGATCGCCTGGCCGGTGATGTAGCTCGACGCATCCGACGCGAGAAACACGGCAACGCCGGCCACTTCGTGCGCTTCGCCGATGCGCCGCAACGGCATCCGCTCCGTTACGCGCCGTTCCGTTTCCGGGTTGTCCCACAGCGCCTTGGCAAAATCGGTGCGGATCAGTCCCGGGCAGATCGCGTTCACGCGAATGTTGTGTGGGCCGTATTCGAGTGCCAGGTTTCGCACCAGCGCGAGGTCGGCAGTCTTCGAGATGTTGTACGTACCGAGTACTTCGGAAGGACCGAATGCGGCCGTGCTCGACGTGACCATGATCGAGCCCTTCTTCTTCTCGACCATGTCGGGCAGCACCATGTGCGCGAGCCAGTGATTCGATTTCACGTTAGTGGCCATGATCTTGTCGAACGCCGAATCCGGAATGTCGGATGACGGTCCGTAGAACGGATTCACACCCGCATTGCAGATCAGAATGTCGATGCTGCCAAGTCGATCGTGGGTTTCGTCGACGAGTGTTTGCAGTTGCTCCTTGTAGCCGATGTTGCACGCGATCGCGGTTGCACGACCCTTGCCATGGCGCGCGTTGATCTCGGCGCAGGCTTCTTCGCACTGTTCAATCTTGCGGCTCGAGATCACGACGCGTGCGCCGTGATCGGCGAGTGCGTTCGCCATCGCGAGTCCCATGCCCTTGGATGCACCGGTGAGCACCGCAACGCGATCGTTCAGATCGAAGAGACCCATGGTTCCCCCCAGCTCAAATGGTTATCTGTTACGCTGAAAAACGCCGGGAAAATCGTAACAGGAGTTTTTGAGAGTGTCTGTTGAATCGACCCCTTCTTCGGGTCGGCAAGCTTTGGACCAACGAGAGGTTGGTGGTCGCTATGCCAAGTACGTGTTGTTCGTGCTCGTCATCGTCTACGTATTCAACTTCATCGACCGGCAGATCCTGTCGATCCTCGCCGAAGACATCAAAGCCGATCTCGGCATCAGCGACGCCGAGATCGGTTTCCTCTACGGCACTGCGTTCGCGATTTTCTACGCGGTGTTCGGCATTCCGATGGGCAAACTCGCCGACGTGTGGGTGCGCAAGAAACTGATCGCGATCGGTCTCGCGTTCTGGAGTTTCATGACGGCGCTGTCGGGCGCCGCGCGCAGCTTCGGGATGCTGGCGGTGTGCCGGTTCGGCGTCGGTATCGGCGAAGCGAGTGCGTCGCCGGCTGCGTTCTCGATGCTGTCCGATTATTTCCCGCCGCGTTTGCGCGCAACGGCGATTGCGATCTATTCCAGCGGCATCTACATCGGCGGCGGCATCGGTATCTTTCTCGGCGGCACGATCGTGGACGGTTGGCGCGACGCGTTTCCCGATCCTGCGAGCGCGCCCTTCGGACTGAAACCGTGGCACGCCGCGTTCCTGGCAGTGGGTTTGCCAGGCTTGTTGATGGCTGCATGGGTGGCGACGTTGCGCGAACCGAAACGCGGCGCCAGCGAAGGGATCGCGGAACAAATCGAACCGCATCCGTTCATGGCGGCGTGGCGCGAACTGATCGCGGTGCTGCCACCGCTCACGTTGATCGCGGCGGCGCGCCGCGGTCGTCGGGGCTTGCTTCAGAACATTACGGCGGCCGTTGTGGTCACGGTGGTCGTGCTGGTCTTGATCGAATTGATCGGCAACAAAACGCAGTGGATCGCGCTCGGCATCGGCGTGTATGCGGCGCTCTCTTGGGCCCAGAACCTTGCGGCGCAGGATCCGGCCGCGTTTTCGATGATCTTTCGCTGCCGCGCGCTCCGCTGCATCGCTGTTGGTATTCCGTTGATCGCATTCGTCACGTACGGCATCGGTTTCTGGGGGCCGCCGTTCATGCGGCGCGTGCACGGCATCGATGCCTCGACGGCTGGCACCGTTTTGGGTTTGAGCGCAGCGGTCGGCGGACTGATCGGCGTAACGTTCGGCGGTTGGTTGTCGGACCGTCTGCGCGCGCGTTCGATCAACGCGCGGTTGTGGGTGGCCATCGCTGCGCCGCTCTTGTCGATTCCCATCGCATTCGTCTTTCTCACCACGGGCAACGTGACGATCGCGTACGTATGCAGCTTCCTGTTCAGTGTCGTGTCGCCGATGTGGCTCGGCCCCGGTGCCGGCACGGTGAACGACCTCGTCATGCCGCGCATGCGCGCGATGGCGTCGGCGTTCTACCTGTTGATGGTGACGTTCATCGGCCTCGCGCTAGGGCCGTTCACGATGGGCCAGTTGAGCGATGCGTTTGCGAAAACCGGAATGACGCCTGCGGATGCGTTGCGAGAAGGCATGTTGTGGGGGCTGCTTCCGATGGCGGCGGCCGTCGTGTTTCTGGTCCTTGCGCTGCGCTACCTCGAAGCAGACGAGACCAGCCGGCTCGATCGTGCACGCGCCGTGGGCGAGCCTGTGTAACGCACCCCTCAAGCAATCGGTTGGCGAGAACGCGCGCGATTTTATGCCGGTTGCGTTGTCCGGCGACGCGATGAGGACGTGCGTTGTGAGTAGATTCGTAGCGCAGAATCGGCGCGAAAGACGCACACGAAGTATTCTTGAGCAGGGGCTGGAATCGTGCGAGAGTTCCGCCTCCTTGGGGAGGCCACTAGTGCAACAAACCGGCGAATATCGGATCGCTGCCGCACGCGAAAAAGTGTGGCTTGCGCTGAACGATCCGGCCGTGCTCGCACAGTGCATCGAAGGTTGTCAGGGCATGACGAAAGTGGCCGACGATGCGTTCACCACAGCGATCAAAGCGAAGGTCGGGCCTGTGAGCGCCACCTTCAATGCCGACCTGAACCTGACCAACCTGAAGCCTCCGTCGAGCTACACGTTGAACGGCAGCGTCAAAGGCGGCGCAGCCGGATTCGGCAAAGGTGCTGCGCACGTAACGCTTTCAGAAGACGGCGGCGCAACCCTCCTGCGTTATCAGGTCGACGCCAGCGTCGGCGGCAAGCTTGCGCAAATCGGCTCTCGATTGATCGACGGCGCGGCGCGCAAAATGGCCGACGATTTTTTTCGAAAGTTCAGCGAACTGGTTGCACCCGGGCAAGTGGAGCAAAGTGCGGCGGCACCGGTTGCGCCGAAGGAAGAGTACGAACGCAGTGACCAGTACATCATCTGGATCATCGTGTTCGGGATACTCGCGCTGGCGATCGTGCTGGCGCTCTGAGTCAAGACGACTACTAACAAAGTAGCGATCGGGCAAAGTACGAAGGGCGGTATTCGAAAGGGAGGGGACGAGGTGAATCTTACGTTGACGGTCAACGGCGAAGTGCGTTCGGTGGATGTCGCACCGAACACGCTCCTGGTGGAGTTGTTGCGCAATCATCTCGGCCTGTCGGGCACACACGTCGGTTGTGATACCAGTCAGTGCGGCGCATGCACGGTGCACATGAACGGTGCGTCGGTGAAGTCGTGCACGATGCTTGCCGCCCAAGCGGCCGGCAGCGAAATCACCACTATCGAAGGCATCGGCACGCCGGAGCGGCTGCACCCGATGCAGGCCGCGTTCCGTGAATGTCACGCGCTGCAGTGCGGCTTCTGCACGCCC
>CAZLDA010000470.1:0-3708 GCA_964557875.1 uncultured Pseudomonadales bacterium
GCAGGCCACATGATACAGTTCGGTGAGGTCTTCCGTCCGTTGGGAACGGGTGCGCCGTTCTGCGGCTGTTGCACGACCTGACGCGGCGTGTTCTGTAGGCGCGGCGCCATCTGCGTCGATGAGGGCTGCGCAGGTACGGTCTGCGACGGCAGTGCTGTCTGCGGCTGCGCCGTCTGGAAACGTGCCTGACGTTCCTGGTGCCGATTGGTGCGATCCTGCGTCTCTTGCCGCTGCTGTTGCTGCTGCACCTGCAGATCCTGCCGTTCCCGTTGCTGCTGGGCCTGGCGTTCCTGCCGCTGTGCGCGTTGCGGATGCTGTTCGGCCCGATCGTGCGATAACTGCGGTGAATCCGGAGATCGTTCCGGAGACGCTGCGACCGGCGCCGGCACGCGCGGGTTACCGGCAGCCCGGCTGTGGGGCGGACTATCCGCGTGTGCGGAGGGGTCGCGACTGAACGAAGCCCGACCGTCGGGCGCTTGCGGTGGCTCGAGCCGGCTGGGCCGCGCACCCACGTTGTTGCCGGACCACTGGCGAGTCGCGCCAGGTTGAGTCGTAGCCTGAGTCGGTGGCACAAGGTTCTGCGGTTCCGCCGTCGTTGCATTCTCCTCATCGAGTGAGGGCAACACCCGTTGCCGCGTTACCGGCTGATGCCGCGTTGCGATCGCCTGACGGTCGAGGTGAGGCGCCGGGGCTTGTTGCGTTGGCCGCGAGCCGAACCGGCTGTACGCGTTCGGATCTATGGCCGGTGGGCGTGCGCGGCCGCGCCACCGCTTCAGATCATTCTCGTCGACGTTCACGCGTTGACCATGCGTACGGCGACCCGATACGAACGAATCCTGATCGACCACGGTTACGGCATGCGGCGCTCCGCGATTGCGATAGGAATAGTTCGGGTTGCGACCCTTATAGGCATTCGACAGTGCAGTTTCGTCGAACGAGTTCCACGCGTTGACGTTGTGGAAGTTGACGTTCTGAAAGTGACGCCACGAACTCCGCCGCGCCGGTAGATAGATCTCGCGCGGGCCGAGCGGGAACCAGCCGACGTCGCGGAACTGCCCGCCGTAGCCCGGCGAGCCTACCCATCCGACCAGCGCCGGTGCGTAGCTCGCGCGAACGTGTCGCGGCCCCGGAATCCAGCACCAGCGTTGCCGCAGATACGTCCAGCGTCCGTAATGGAACGGTGCATAGCCCCACGGCGCGTCGTCCACCCAGGTCCAGCCCCACGGCGTCACCCAGATCCAGCGGCCATAACGATAAGGCGCCCAGTCCGTGAACACGTACGAGGCGCTCGGCTGCCAGACGTTGCCGTACTCGGGTTCGTTGCTCCACGTGCCGTACGAATCGAGATCCTGATAGCCGACCGTTCCCGCCGGCACGTAGTTCGCAGCCACCGACTGCTCCGCGCGCGCTTCGCGTTCGTATGCCCACGTCTCGAACGTGGAGCGGCGGGCGGCATGCGTCATCACCGAACCGAGTTCGTCGCCGCCGCTGAAACTGCCTTGTTCGTTCGCACCCACGATGTAGCCGTGCTGGTCGTCGTTTGCGCCGGTGACCACCGCTTCGCCGCTGCGCGTCGTCACCACGGTGCGGTCGCCAGCCTCTTCGGTGCCGATCGTGTACTCACCCGGTTCGCGCAACAGTACGGTGCTGTTAGATGTTTCGATTCGTACGGTCTCGTTCCGTTCGAGCGAGTGCACGCGCACCGCAATGACGCCGTCGGTGAGGCGCATCAGCAACGTGTCGTCGTCGAGCGTGAGAAATGCGAGGCCGGTGTTTTCGTCGAGGTGTACGGTGGACGTGCCGATTTGAACTTCGGCGCGTCCGCCGGCATCGATCCAGATGCGATCGCCGGTTGTGATCGGGCGATTCAGCAAGGCGTCGCCCCAGTCGTCGGAATCCGAAGCCGCGAGCGAGACGCGGCCGTCGATGAAACTCAAACGCGCCACGCGATCGGGCGGATCGATCTCGTCTTCGGCGCTCGCTGTCGCGGGCACGGCACCGCTGCACAGGACGATGCCCAGCAGGATCCAGAGTTTCGATCGGCTACGCATGCGATCAGTTTCGATTGAGTTCGGAAACGATCATCGGGCTGTACCGCTGAACGCTACCTGAATGCAGCAGGGTGCGCCTAAACTGCAGATCGCCGCACATTTCGTGCCCCCGGTTTTCATAGGGGGTTTCTGGTGGAGGACGTGATGAGCCGACCGACTGTCGTGATCGATGGCGACGGACACATCTGCGAACCCGAAAGCGTGTGGAAGGACTACACGCGCGCCGCGTTCCGCGATCGTGTACTGCAGGTGAAAACCGAAGACGGTCACAGTTACGTTTCAATCGAAGGCTCCACTCGCGGTAGTGGGGGCGGTGCCGGTCCGGCACAAGCCTGCATTCCCGGCGGCATGGAACCCGGCAATACGCTGACGTGGGCCGATATCCTGCCCGGCAGTTGGGATCCGCACGCCCGGTTGAAGGTGCTCGATGAAGAGGGCATCGATCAGGCGCTGTTCTTCCCGTCGATCCACCTTCTATGGGGCGACATCAAAGACCCGGAAGTGGCCGCAGAGACCTGTCGCGCCTACAACGACTGGATGAGCGACTTCTGCAAAGTCGACTGTAAACGATTGTTTGGTATGGGAATCATCCCGCTGCAAAACGTCGACCTCGCGGTGAAGGAAGCGCGTCGACTGGCGCAGCTGGGGTTGCGCGGATTCATCATCCGGCCCGAACGTTTCAACGATCTCGCGCTGTTCGATGCGGCGTGCGATCCGTTGTGGGACATCGCCGTGGGCGACGGTCTGTCGGTCGGCATTCACGGCAGCTTCGGTTCGCGGATGAAGAGCTTTGCCACAGGCCGTTATCACGGCAACGTTTTCTACGATCACATGATCGCGCACCCCTTCGGGCAGATGGCCGTGGTGATGGACATGATCGCGGGCGGCGTGCTCGATCGGTTTCCGAAGTTGCGGGTCGGCTTCTTCGAGAGCGGTCTCGGCTGGATTCCGTATTGGCTTGATCGGCTAGACGAACACTTCGAAGTGATGGGTCATCACACGCCTTGGCTCAAACGTATGCCGAGCGAGATCTTCCGCGAACAATGTTTCGTGTCGATGGAGGCGGATGAAGCGACCGGTCTCAAGTGGGTGATTGAGAAGGATCTGCTGCGCTGCATCCTGTGGGGGTCGGACTACCCGCACTTCGACTCGACTTATCCCGGCGCCTACGAAGCGGCGCAACAGACGTTCGATGCCACGGGATCACATGTCGCTCACAAAGTTGTAGTTGATAACCCTCGCCGCTTCATGGGGTTCGCCTGAACCGTGAGGTATGATCGCGCCTCCCGTGCGCCTCCCATCAACAAGAGAACGCACCAATAATCAACTGACTACGAAGGAATTCTGCGGTGGCCAAGATCAGATTCATCGAACACAACGGCAAGGAACACGAAGTGGACGCCGCCAACGGCATGTCGGTGATGAACGCCGCCATCGATAACCTCGTGCCCGGCATCGATGCGGACTGCGGCGGCGAATGTTCGTGCGCCACGTGTCACGTGATCGTCGACGAGAAGTGGATGGCAAAAGTCGGCCAGCCAAGTGATCAGGAAGAGTCGATGCTCGACATGAACCCCGAGCGCGACAAGAACTCGCGTCTGTCGTGCCAGATCAAAGTGCGCGACGAACTCGACGGGCTGATCGTGCGGCTGCCCCA
>CAZLDA010000471.1:0-3702 GCA_964557875.1 uncultured Pseudomonadales bacterium
GAAGCACTTCATCCGCCGTCATTCGATTACCGGTATCGAACTGACCGAACCGCTGCCCACGCAGTTGCAGTTGCGCATAACCCACCTGGGCAGTGACAGCTCGTTTGAAATGCCTGTCGATTTCGACGCGAACGGCGTTGCGGAAAGCACGTGGCCGATTCCGCCGGAAGCGAAACTCGGCGAGTACCAGATCGAGATCAAGGACTCCGATTCGAACTGGCACGACAGCGGCCACTTCAAGGTGGAGCAGTTCCGGCTGCCGACCATTCGCGCCACCGTAAGCGGACCTGCAGGTGCGCAGTTGCGTCCCGCGTCTGTAGCTCTCGACCTGCACGCAGCGTACTTGTCGGGCGGTGGTGCATCGCAGTTGCCCGTGAAGGTGCGCACGACGATAGAGCCGCGAACACTCAGCTTCAGGGACTACGACGACTATCAGTTCGGTGGCGAATCGGTGGTGGAAGGCATCACCCAAACCGGCGCCGCATCGTACGACTTCGAAGCCGACGCTTCCTCCAACGAGGTCGTAAAGGCGCACGTCTTCCCCATCACGCTCGACGGCCAGGGCGCTGCCCGCATCGCAGTTACGGACGTTCCGCAGATCGAACGACCGTCGGTACTGAACGCAGAGATGGATTACGCAGACGCCAACGGCGAAATCCTCACGGCAGCCGGGCGCGTGGAGTTATGGCCGTCTGCCGTCACACTGGGTATTCGCCGCGAAGGTTGGGCTGCAAGCACCGAACAGATGCGATTTCGCGTCGTCGCACTCGATCTCGCCGGACATCCAATCAGCGGACAACGCGTGAACGTCACGCTGTACTCGGCATCGGACTACACCTACCGGAAGCGGCTGATCGGCGGCTTCTATGCCTACGACAGCGTGCGCGAGGTGCGCCGTCTCGATGCCGAATGCAGCGGCAAAACGGACGCGCAGGGATTGTTGCCGTGCGAGCTCGCGCCGGACGTCGCGGGCGAAGTCATCGTCGCCGCACGCACTCGCGACGCCGACGGCAATCCCGCAGAGGCAACCACGTCAATCTGGGTCGTTGGCGAGAACGAGTGGTGGTTCGGCGGCACCACCGGCGACCGTATGGATCTGCTGCCCGAACAGAAGGAATACGAGCCGGGCGATACCGCCCGCTTTCAGGTGCGCATGCCGTTCCGCGCCGCCACTGCACTGGTAACGGTGGAACGCGAAGGGGTGATCCGCTCGTTCGTCACCACGCTCAGCGGCAGCGAGCCCATCGTCGAAGTGCCGGTCAGCGATACCGATTCGCCGAACGTGTTCGTCTCGGTGTTGGCGGTGCGCGGCCGTGTCGGTGAGTTTTCAAGTTGGCTCTCCGACATGGCGCGACGGTTCAATCTGCCGGACTTCATTCCGCGCGCCTTCATTCCGCGAGATGGGGGCCGGCCGACTGCGCTGATCGACTTGAGCAAGCCGAGTTACCGACTCGGCGCCGCCGAAATCCGCGTCGGCTGGAAGCCGCATCGGCTGGACGTGCGCGTGACAACCGATCGACCCAGCTACGCCGTACGCGAGCAAGTGCGCACCAAAATTCACGTGGCGCGCGCCGACGGCAAACCGCTACCGCCTGGTGCCGAAGTCGCGGTGGCCGCCGTGGACGAGGCACTGCTCGATCTTGCGTCGAACCCCAGCTGGAATCTGCTCGACGCCATGATGGGTGAGCGCGGTCTCGAAGTGTGGACCGCAAGCGCGCAGATGGAGGTGATCGGCAGACGCACGTTCGGGCGAAAGGCTGTGCCGCATGGCGGCGGCGGCGGACGCGAACGCGCGCGCGAGTTGTTCGACACGCTGCTGACATGGCAAGGACGCGTAAACCTCGACGCGAACGGCGAAGCACAGCTGTCGGTTCCGCTGAACGATTCGCTGACCCGCTTCCGCATCGTCGCCGTTGCAAATGCCGGCAGCAATCTGTTCGGCACGGGTTCGACGAACGTCACCACTACCCAAGACCTGATGTTGTTTTCGGGGCTACCGCCGCTGGTGCGCGAAGGCGACCGCTACGCGGCCACGTTCACGGTGCGCAACACCACGACAAAAGCCGCGTCGGTGCGCGCGACGGCAACGACAAGCCCTGCGCTACCGTCGGAATTGCCGGGCCAACAATTCGACATTGCCGCGGGCGCGGCACGCGACATCGTCTGGGACGTTACCGCACCGTTTGGAACCAGTTTGCTGGCCTGGGACGTTTCGCTCGAAACCGAAGGCGCACGCGACCGTCTGGCCGTCAGCCAGAAAGTCATTCCCGCCATTCCCGTTCGCACGTTCCAGGCGACGCTCGCGCAACTCGACCCGACGCTGTCGTTCGCCACGGAGCGACCCGCCGATGCCATTCCGGGGCGCGGCGGTCTGGAAATTTCGCTGCAGGCGCGGCTGGGTGACCGTCTGGATGGCGTCCGCGCTTTCATGGACGGGTATCCGTACGTCTGTCTCGAACAGCAGTTGTCCAAAGCCGTCGCGCTACGCGATCCCGCGACCTGGGATCGCTGGATGGAAAAACTACCGGCATACCTCGATCGAAACGGACTGCTGAAATACTTCGCGTCCGAGCAGCTCGACGGCGACGACACGCTCACGGCCTACACACTCGCAATTGCGAGTGAAGCCAACTACGCAGTTCCCGAAGTCGAACTGACGCGTATGCAGCGCGGTCTCACCGATTTCATAGCGGGGCGAACCGACGTTCGATCGGCATTGCAGACCGCCGACCTGAGCATCCGCAAGCTGGCCGCCATCGAAGCGCTGTCCCGATACGACGCGGCCGAGCCACGCATGTTGGACAGCATCAGCATCGACCCGAACCTCTGGCCGACGTCGGCGGTGCTCGACTGGCTGAATATCCTGAGCCGAGTTCAGACGATTCCGAACCGCGACGCGCGAACCACCGAGGCATTGGCCGTCGTTCGAGCGCGACTGAATTTCCAGGGGACGACGCTGGGATTCTCCACCGAGCGCACCGACGCGTTGTGGTGGTTGATGGTGTCGACCGATTCGAATGCTGCGCGTGCACTGTTGGCGCTGATGGACCGGAAGGAGTGGCGCGAAGACATACCTCGCCTCGTTCGTGGTGCAATCGGCCGGCAGCAGAGGGGACATTGGAACACGACGGTTGCGAACGCGTGGGGAACGCTCGCGTTGGAGAAGGTCTCCGCCGCGTTCGAACGCGCGCCGGTGACCGGTGAAACCAGAGTCACCTACGGCCCCTTGATGAAGTCGTTGGTCTGGGGCGCGAAAGGCGGCGATCTGACCGCGCAGTTGCCGTGGCACGACACCCGCCAACCGGTGTCGGTAACTCAACTGGGCACCGGCCGACCCTGGGTGACGATCCGGGCGAATGCCGCGTTGCCGTTGAAAGCCCCGCTTTCCAGTGGTTTTACGATCACTCGCACCGTAACGCCCGTGGAGCAGCAAGTGGCCGGGGTGTACCGCCGTGGCGACGTGGTGCGCGTGCACATCGACGTGGACGCGCAATCCGACATGACCTGGGTCGTCGTGGACGACCCCATTCCCGCCGGTGCAACGGTTCTGGGTAGCGGTCTCGGCGGGCAATCGACCGCCCTTACGCAAGGTGAACGAGCGCAAGGAACGGCGTGGCTCGCCTTCGAACAGCGCGCGTTCGACGCCTTCCGCGGTTACTACCGATTCGTGCCGAAGGGCCGTTTCAGCACCGAATACACGGT
>CAZLDA010000472.1:0-3686 GCA_964557875.1 uncultured Pseudomonadales bacterium
TGGATCTGGGGCGTAGACATCGGCGCGATGTCGCTGCTCGCATTCTTCTGCCTGTCCGGCGTCGTCGTGAACGATTCGATCGTGCTGATCAGTTTCCTGCGCCGCGAACTCGAGTCCGGCGCGCCTTTGCGCGCGGCATTGGAACACGCGGTGTCGTCGCGCTTCCGGGCGGTATTCCTGACGTCGGCAACGACCAGCATCGGGCTCCTGCCGATGCTGATCGGGCGCGGTTCGCTCGACATCTACACGGTTCCGATAGCCGTAACGATCGGCTTCGGCCTGACGATGTCGACGCTGCTCGTGCTGGTCGTCGTACCGGCGCTGATTACGCTGCTCGAAGGCGTCAAGACCCGCATGCATCGCACGGCGGCGAAGCCTGACACTCCGATTGCTCTCGAAGGATCAACATCATGATTTCGGTTTCTTCATTACGCGCGGCAGTTTCGAAGGCCGGCGACCGCATCGCTTCGCAATCGCAGAATCGTCGCTGGTTGGTTGGCGGATCGATTCTGCTCGCTTCGGTACTGACGAGTTCCGTGATCTTCGCAACGGGGCCTTCGGCTGCGCCGGAGGTGCCGAAGGAGAAGGCGTGGCCCGTGTCGGTGCTGACGGTGGAGCCCGCCGCGTTGTCGCCGATGTTCGATGCGTTCGGAAAGGTCGAGGCAACACGGGTTGCACGCATTCAGACCGACCTCGTTGCGGACATTGCGATGGTGGCCGTGCGCGAGGGGCAGTGGGTGACGAAGGGGGATGTGCTGGTCGCGCTCGATCCGGCGGCGTTCGAACTCGCGGTGCGTGAACGGCAAGCCGAGCTCGATCGTGAGCGCGCCGTGCTGATGCGCGTGCAGACGCAGTGGAACCTGACGAAGGAAAGCACCGGCTACTTTCAGTCGAAGCGCGACACTGCGCAGGCGAAGTTGCGCCGTTATCAGGGATTGTTCGAGAAGGGCATGGTCGCCCAGTCGTTACTCGACGAAGTCACCGATCAGGCGAGTGCTGCGGGGATCGAATACCAAACCCACAGGTTGGCGCTGGCAGACTTCCCGAACCAGGTTGCAGAGCAGAAGGCGCGCGTCGAACAAGCGATATCGGCACTCGGACGCGCGCAGCTCGACCTCGATCATGCAACGCTGCACGCGCCGTTCAGCGGACCGGTGTTGAGCGTGGCGGCGTCGCCGGGGAATCACACGGCGCTGGGACAACCGCTGGTGGAAATCGCCGATGCTGAAGGGCTGGAAGTGCGCGCGCCGGTTCCGGATGTCTACTCGGCTGCCGTGCGCAGACATCTGGCAAATGGAGTTGCGGTGACCGCGCGCACCAGCAGTGAAGAAGGCGCCAACACATTCGTGCTGGCGCGTCTCGCAGGCAATGTGCGCGCGGGTCACAGCGGCATCGACTCGTTCTTTCGCATCGGCGCCCCTGCAACCGGCGCATTGGAGATCGGCCGCGTGTTGAAACTCTCGATTACGCTTCCGGCCGAGCAGGACGTGGTCGCGCTGCCCGTGCAATCGATCTACGAGAACGATCGCGTATACGAAGTGGTGGACGATCGCCTGCAGGCGCTGACGGTGGAGCGCGTCGGCGATCACGCAACCGACGCGGGTGAGTATCGGATTCTGGTGCGCGGTGAGGGGTTGCGCGCCGGTGCCCGGATCATAACCACGCAACTGCCGAAAGCGATCGGTGGCTTGCGGGTACAACCGATTGGCTGAAAACGGGGGGCGTTCAGCCGCCCCTCACCGCTGAGGAACCAGTGGATTGCGAGTACGCAAAGTGGGGAATCGCCCGAACTCTCGATCGGCGGTGAGCAGTTCCGAGACGCGGTGGGACGTGCAGATGGTCGCTATGCGCGCGTCGTGAATCGCAGGACCATTGATTTTCGCAGCGATCAACGCCGCCTTCAGGTTTTTCCAGTGATCGGATGTCTCGCCGAGCAGATTGGCGGTTGGCGACTCTAACCACGCGTCAACCTGACGCAACGCCTGATCGAGGCGGCTGGGTGGTGCGTAGATTCGCGGATGGGTCACGATCGCCAGAAATTCGTGAACGCACGACCATGGTATGCCCCACGGCACGCTACCTTCAGCAAGTCGTTCGATGCAGGCGGCTGCAGCTGCATGCCATTCCGAATCGCGCCGGTGCGCATACACCAGAATGTTGGTGTCGACCGCGATCACGATCCATCGCCGCTATAGATCGCGTCGCGGATCCTGGGCCAGCCGCCTCTAACGAACTCCGGCTGGAGCCCCTTGCCACCTACCGATGCATCCTGCAACTCGAACTGGGGTGAACCGCGCTCCTCACGCAGCGAATTCCGTAACCCCTGCTCGATCAACGCACGCAGCGTTGTCCCGCGCCGTGCGGCAAGCGCTTTGGCTTTACGTGCTAAATCGTCCGATAGTTCGATGGTCGTTTTTGTCATACGGGTACCCATATACACCACTACGGGCAAGCGTATCACACACCGACTGGCAGTCGAGGGAAGTCGGAGATATGGCGTGTGCGTATAAACCGACGCGCGATTGTGTCGTAACGAGCGCAGCGCCCGGGGAGCCGCGACGTTTCCTGGTAGCAGTGGCGCGCACCAGCGCTCACATCGACGGTGGCCCCTTCGGCATCGTCGACTTCATCGCGCGCTGAAACGCCGGCCGCGCCGCCATCCGCTGCATGAAGTCCTTCACCTTCGGGAAGTCGGCGAAGTAATCAGTCTCGCCGCTCAGAATCGATTTGACGTTGAACTCTGCGCCCGAAGCGATTGGGCCGCCGAGCTTCAGCGCGAACTGCATCATGATGTCGGCGGCGGTGAACTGGTTGCCCGCGAAGTACGGTCGCTTCGCGAGTGTGTTCTCCGCGTAGTGCATCACGCGCTGAGAGACGGTACGTGATCCCGCGAGGCCGGGCAGTTTCACCGGCGGCGGCGCTTCTACGCCGGCATCGGCAAGCGCTTTGCGCATCCGCGTATCTGCCACGTCCGCGATGATCTTGGCGAGCGCCGTCCCTTCGGCGAAATGCAGGAACTCGAGGTAGGCCGGGAACTCCGGCGATGTTTCGCCGGGCCGCAGCGTCGAGCCTTTGCCGTATTTCGACAGCAGGTATTCGAGGATCGCAGCGGATTCCACCATCACCACGTCGCCGATGTGCACGATCGGCGCCATGCGCATCTCGTGGTGTTTTTCGAGCGCGAGGAGCGAACCGAAGATGTCGCCCTGAATGAAATCGAGTTCGTACGGAACGCCGAGCTCTTCCAGCAACCATGCAACGCGTTCCGACCGCCGCCCCTCGATGTGATGAATGACGATGCGTTCCGCGTTCGACATGGCTTGCTCCCCCCAATTCAGTAAAGGGTTGAATTGTCGGGGTCAGGATACTATGCGATCCGCCGCGAGCGCCTGCAGTTGTTGCGGATCGAGCCCGAGCAGGTCCGTCAGAATCGACCTCGTGTGCTGGCCGAGCTTCGGTGCACCGCCGCTGATGCTCGTGTCGCTATCGCGAAACCGGAACGGCGCATTGTTGACGACGAACGATCCGGCGCCGTCGTCGAGCGTGGCGAAGCTGCCGCGCGCATTCAGGTGCGGATCGTCGAGCACGTCCTCCACGGTGGCGTAGCGCGCGCACGGTACACCCGCTGCCATCAGCGTTTCCTGGCACTCGCGGGCGCTGCGCTGCAACGCCCACGCTTCGATAGC
>CAZLDA010000473.1:0-3680 GCA_964557875.1 uncultured Pseudomonadales bacterium
CGATGCCGGTGGTCACCCCGCAGCCGATGTAGCAGACCTTGTCGAACGGCGCGTCTTCGCGGATTTTCGCCACCGCAATTTCCGGAAGCACCGTGAAGTTGGCGAACGTCGACGTGCCCATGTAGTGGTACAGGGGTTTTCGATTGAACGAGAAACGGCTGGTGCCGTCGGGCATTACGCCTTTGCCCTGCGTCTCGCGAATCGCCTGGCAGAGATTGGTTTTTCCGGACGTACAGAATTTGCATTGGCGGCATTCGGGCGTGTACAGCGGGATCACGTGGTCGCCTTTTTTCACCGACGTAACGCCCGGCCCGATATCGACGACGATGCCCGCCCCTTCGTGGCCCATGATCGCCGGAAACAAACCTTCGGGATCGTTACCCGATAGCGTGTACGCGTCGGTGTGGCAGATGCCGGTGGCCTTGATCTCGACCAGCACTTCGCCGGCCTTCGGTCCTTCGAGCTGAACGGTTTCGATCGTCAACGGCTCGCCGGCGGCAAACGCCACAGCAGCGCGAACGTCCATAATGCGTCTCTCTATTCTTTGCGATGGTTCGCGCGAGGCTAGCGCGGCGTCGCTAGAATGCAACCATCGCCGACGCGGCAATCGACCACCGATGAAGTTCGCCTTCGACGTTCCCGAATGGGTTCCGCACTGGCGCAGCTACGTCCCGATCGTCGATACGCTCGCCCACTACAAACGCCGAGACCTGAGCCACGATCTGTTCGCCGGACTGGTCGTCAGCGTCATCACCGTTCCGCAAGCGATCGCGTATGCCTTCCTGGCAGGTCTGCCGGCCGAGGCGGGACTCTACGCGAGCGTCGTGCCGGCGCTGCTGTACGCGATACTCGGTTCGTCGCCAGGCCTCTCGGTCGGTCCGGGTGCGGTGATCGCGATCATGGTGGCCGAAGCGGTGCGCGCTCACGCGCCAGCGTTTTCCGACGCGTATCTCGCCGTCACGGCGACGGTATGCCTGCAGTCGGGCATCACGTTGTGGCTGCTGCGCATGACGCAGATGGGCGGCATCATCAATCTACTCAGCCATCCGGTGATCGCCGGTTTCATCAACGCCGCGGCGATCATGATCATTCTGAGCCAGCTCACGGCGTTCACGGGTATCCCGGCAATCGACGGCAGTCCGTTTGCACAAGCCCGCCACCTGTTCACCGACTACACCGCCATCAATCCGGTCACGCTGACGATCGGCTGCATCAGCCTCGCACTGTTGTGGCTGGTGCAGCGATACGGTTACTACCTCGTGCTGCCGTTCCTGCGCCGCGTCGGCAGACATCATCCGGTCACGCGCATCGGACCGATGCTGGTGGCGATCGCGGCGGTTGGAGCAGTCGTCGGCTTCGGCCTCGATCAGCGTTTCGCTGTGGCGACGGTGGGCGAAATCGCCGCGGGGCTACCGACGTTCGCGTGGCCCTCGTTCGACCCCGCGTTGTGGCTCGACGTGATGCCTGCGTCGGCCATGATTGCGCTCGTCGCGTACGTGCAGAGCTTCTCGATCGCGACGCAACTGGCGCAGCGCAAACGCCAACGCATCAACTCGAACCAGGAGCTGATCGCGCTGGGCGCCGCCAACATCGGCGCCGCGTTCACCGGAGGCATGCCGATCGCGGGCAGCATGTCGCGCTCGAGCGGCGGCGGACGCACCCGGCTGGCCGGAGTGTTCAGCGTCGCGTTCGTACTCGCCACGCTGCTGTGGTTCACGCCGGTCTTCGGCGCGCTGCCGCACGCGGCGCTCGCCGCGATCATCATCATCTCGGTCTCGGACTTCATCGACTTCAAACCGATCTACCGATACTGGACGTTCTACCGGCACGACAGCATCACCCACGTCGTCGCGCTGCTGGGCGTGCTGGCGTTCGGCGTCGAACGCGGTCTGCTCATCGGCATGCTCGTCGCCATTGCGCTGTTCATCCGGCGGTCGAGCCGACCACACATTGCAATCGTCGGTCGCATCGGCGACTCGGCGCACTTCCGCAGCCAACGCCGCTACGACGTGGTGACGGACCCGCACGTGACCGCGGTGCGCATCGACGAGAACCTGTATTTCGCCAACGCGAATCTCGTGGAGGAACGGCTGTCGCGGCTGGTCGCACGCAATCCGAAAATCCGCCACCTGCTGCTGGTGTGCAGCGCGATCAACTTCATCGATACCAGCGGCCTGAAGATGCTCGAACGGCTCGACCGGGAACTGATGCGCCACGACGTGCAGTTGCATCTGTCCGAAGTGAAGGGTCCGGTGATGGATCAATTGAAAGCCGCCGGCTTCGCCGACGTGTTGTCCGGACGCATCTTCTTCACCACCGACGAAGCGATGCGGGCGCTGACCGAACCGAACTGATCCCACCTTGTGCGCCCAGACGCGCTCTGCTTATCTACGACACCGGGGCACAAGAACGAGAGGGATCAAGATGTATCCAGGACACTGGGCGAAGGTCTCGCCCGAAAAACCCGCCTTGATCAATGCCGCCACCGGCGACGTGGTCACGTTCCGCGAATTGAACGACCGCTCGAACCGGCTGGCGCAGCTGATGTTCGCTCGCGGGCTGCGCCGCGGCGATCACATCGCAATCCTCATGGAAAACCACGCGCGCTACTTCGATGTCATCTGGGCCGCGATGCGTTCCGGCCTGTATCTGACGACCATCAATCGCTATCTGACGACCGACGAAGCGGCATACATCCTCGACAATTGCGAGGCGAAGGTGCTGGTCGCGTCCCACCACCTGGCGGACGTGGCGAGCGGATTGCCTGCCACGTCGACGCGATGCAAGACCTGGCTGATGGTCGACGGCACCGCACCGGGATTCGACGACTACGAGAAAGCGATCGCGGCTTACCCGGCCCGTCAACTCGACGACGAACCTGCCGGCGCATTCATGTTGTACAGCTCCGGTACCACCGGCCGCCCGAAAGGCATTCTTCGCGCGCTGCCGCCCGGGAAGATCAGCGACGATGCCGGTCCTCTCGGCGCTTTGCAGAAACAGCTGTGGAACTTCGGCTCCGACACGGTGTATCTGTCGCCGGCACCGATGTATCACTCGGCACCGCTCGGTTTTTCGACCGGCACGCAAGCGCTCGGCGGCACCGTGGTGATGATGCCGAAGTTCGATCCGCTGCTCGCGCTGCAGGCGATTCAGGACTATCGCGTCACGGCGAGCCAGTGGGTACCGACAATGTTCTCGCGGATGCTGAAAGTGCCCGAGGCGGAGCGCAGCGGTTACGACCTGTCGTCGCACAAGGTCGCGATCCACGCCGCCGCACCGTGTCCGAAGCAGGTGAAGCAGCAGATGTTCGACTGGTGGGGTCCCATCCTCTACGAGTACTACGGCGGCACGGAATTCAACGGGCTTACGCATGTCACGCCGCAGGATTGGTTGAAGCACCCCGGCACCGTCGGCCGATCAGTGTTCGGCACGCTGCACGTGTGCGACGAACGCGGCGAAGAAGTGCCGAACGGCGAAAGCGGGCTCGTTTATTTCGAGCAACCCCAAATGCCGTTCGAGTATTTCCACGATAAGGACAAGACCAAGAGCGCTCAGCATCCCCAACATCCCAACTGGAGCGCGCTCGGCGACGTGGGCTACATCGATGACGAGGGCTATCTGTTCCTCACCGATCGAGCCACTTTCATGATCATTTCGGGCGGTGTGAACATCTATCCGCA
>CAZLDA010000474.1:0-608 GCA_964557875.1 uncultured Pseudomonadales bacterium
CGACCGCGCTGCCCGTACTCGCGGTGTGTGTAGCGATCTGGGCGTCGTTCACCCGGGCCGGCCTGTTCGGCATCGCGATAGCCGAGACCGCCATGCTGTCGATGACGGGCATGATCGTCGCACTCGACGCATACGGTCCCATCACTGACAACGCCGGCGGCGTAGCAGAAATGTCAGGGCTGCCGAAGGAAATCCGCAACATCACCGATCCGCTCGATGCCGTCGGCAACACAACGAAGGCGGTAACCAAAGGTTATGCAATCGGTTCGGCCGGCCTGGCAGCGCTCGTTCTGTTCGCCGACTACACGCACAACCTCCAAGCGGAAGGCAAACTGGTCGACTTCAGCCTTTCCGATCCGGCGGTAATCATCGGCCTCTTCATCGGCGGCATGGTGCCGTACCTGTTCGGCGCGATGGCGATGGAAGCGGTCGGTCGCGCAGCCGGCACGGTCGTGAACGAAGTGCGCCGTCAGTTCAGAGAAATCAAAGGGATCATGGACGGCACCGGCAAGCCGGACTACTCGAAAGCCGTCGACATGCTCACGCAAGCCGCGATCAAGGAAATGATCGTGCCGAGCCTGCTGCCGATTCTGGTGCCGGTGGCGCTG
>CAZLDA010000474.1:618-3680 GCA_964557875.1 uncultured Pseudomonadales bacterium
TGTCGTGTGCGATGGACTCCGCCTCTGCCGTCAAAGCGCTCGGCGGATTGCTGATCGGCACGATCGTCACCGGTTTGTTTGTCGCAATCTCGATGACGACCGGCGGCGGTGCATGGGACAACGCGAAGAAGTACATCGAAGACGGTCACTTCGGCGGCAAAGGTTCCGACGCTCACAAAGCAGCGGTAACCGGCGACACCGTCGGCGATCCGTACAAAGACACGGCAGGCCCAGCGGTGAATCCGCTCATCAAGATCATCAACATCGTGGCCTTGCTGATGGTGCCGCACCTCTAAGAGGTCGGCGACCCCTCGAAGAACCCCGGCTGGTCCGGGGTTTTTTTTGCGCGCTTAGAACGCGCCGAGCTTCTTCGGAATCAGCTGGTTCTTCAACGTCACGTATTCAGGGAGCCCTTGCTTGTAGCGCGGATAGTCTTCACCTGCGATCAGCGGCTGCAGATACTCACGCGCTTTCGCAGTGATTCCAAAGCCATCGCGGGTGATGAAGTTGCGCGGCATCTTCTTCTCGACGTTGGCGACTTTCGAGAGGGGCGCTTCGCCGATCGTCCAGCGATAGGGCTTCGACGATTTGCGGACGATGATTGGCATCACCGCGTTCTTGCCAGCGACTGCAAACTCGACCGCCGCGCGACCCACCGCATACGCTTGTTCGACGTCTGTGGCCGACGCGATATGGCGTGCGGCGCGCTGAAGATAGTCGGCCACGGCCCAATGGAACTTGTAGCCGAGCTCACTGCGCACCATCTCCGCAACCGTCGGCGCCACACCACCGAGCTGCGCGTGCCCGAACGCGTCCTTCGTACCGGCTTCCGCGAGGAAGGTACCGTCTGCATGCCGTGCACCTTCGGACACGACAATCACGCAATAGCCGGCACGGTGCACCGTATCCTCGACCTTCTTGATGAACACCGAGCGGTCGAACGCGATTTCCGGAAACACGATGACATGCGGTGGGCCGTCCGGCGTTTCCTGCGCGAGACCCGCAGCGGCAGCAATCCAGCCGGCGTGACGGCCCATCACCTCCATCACGAATACCTTGGTGGAGGTTTCGCACATACTCGCCACATCGAGGGCCGCTTCACGGATCGACACCGCAACATACTTAGCAACCGAACCGAATCCAGGGCAGGTGTCCGTGAACGGCAGGTCGTTGTCGACCGTTTTCGGCACGCCGATACAAGTAATCGGGTAACCGAGCCTCGCGCTGAACTGCGCCACTTTGTTGGCGGTATCCTGCGAGTCGCCGCCACCGTTGTAGAAGAAGTAGCCGATGTCGTGCGCCTTGAAGACCTCGATCAGGCGCTGGTACTCGCGCGGATCTTTCTCGAACGACTGCAATTTGTGTCGGCACGAGCCGAATGCACCCGATGGCGTATTGCGCAGTCCTGCGATCGCACGCGCAGACTCCTTACTGGTATCGATCAACTCTTCGCGAAGTGCGCCGATGATGCCGTTGCGTCCCGCATAGACCTTGCCGATGACATGGCGGTGACGACGCGCCGTTTCGATCACACCGCAGGCGCTGGCATTGATGACGGCCGTTACGCCGCCCGATTGGGCGTAGAACGCATTGCGTTTCGACATGGAGTTCCTCGTTGGGATGCAGCTCTCGCGGCGGCGGCCATGGTAAAGATTTTTATGCGACAATTCGCGCTCGTCTGGGCCTACCTCGTAATGAAACCCATCCTCGCCGTGTTCTGGAATATCTGCCTGTTGCGGCGCGGACCGGAACTGGTGCCGACGCATCCGTTATTCGTCGGCGCGGTCGTCGTTGCCGACGTGCTGGCATCGTTTTTCGTGGGTCTTCGATTCGCCGGTGCCGACATCACACCGATGCAGATTGCGACATCGACGTTCGTCAGCATCGCGACACTGGCGGCCGCTACCTGGACCGCACTTACTTTGCGCGGCGTGATCGGGCGATTTCCAGCGACCATCACCGCGCTGTTCGGATGCGACCTCCTGTTCACGCTGCTCGCCTTTGCAACGGTGTCGCTCGTCGGTGGCATCGACAGTCCCATTACGATGGGAGTCGGCGCGTTGATCGGTATCTGGTCGATCGCGGTGAACGGCTTCATCCTGCATCGCGCGCTGAATGTGACGGTTTTCGTTGGTATCTTTCTCGCGTTCTCGATGGCCACCATGGCCTTTGTCTTATCGAGCGCCGCGGCCGGCCGTTAGCGACTAAAGGACTACCTTGACGCAACACATCTATTTTCTCGGGATCGGCGGAACCCTGATGGGCAGCCTTGCGCTGTTGGCGCGTGAGTCCGGCATGCGAGTGAGCGGTTCCGACAAAGCGCTGTATCCGCCGATGAGCGATCAGCTCGCGGCCGCCGACATTACCGTGTACGAAGGCTTCGATCCCGCCCAGATGAATCCCGCGCCGGACCTGGTGGTGATCGGTAACGCGCAGTTGCCGCGCGGCCACGCCGGCATCGAATACGTACTCGAAAAAGGTCTGCCGTATACCTCTGGCGCGGAATGGCTCGGACGAGAGATTCTGAACGGCCGCTGGGTCCTCGCCGTATCGGGCACGCACGGCAAAACCACCACAGCGAGCATGCTCGCGCACATTCTCGATCGCGCCGGTTTGAAGCCCGGTTTCCTGATCGGCGGCGTGCCGAAGGACTTTGGCGTATCGGCTCGTCTCGGCAGCCAGCCGTTCTTCGTAGTGGAGGCCGACGAATACGACACTTCGTATTTCGACCGCCGCTCGAAGTTCGTGCATTACCGGCCGCGCACACTCGTCATCAACAATCTCGAGTACGACCACGCCGACATATTTCCGGATCTCGCCGCCATTCAGACCCAGTTTCATCATCTGCTGCGCACGGTTCCGTCGGGCGGACTGATTGTCGCGCCAGAGCACGACGAAGCGGTGGATCAGGTGCTTCGAATGGGATGCTGGACGCCAGTGGCTCGCGTTCGCGGCAACCAACGACCGCGCAAAGTCGCGAAGGTTGCCACCGACAACGGCGAACTGTGGAAGACGAAGGGCGTGTCGTCCGACGGTTCCCAATTCACGCCGCAGCTGAACGA
>CAZLDA010000475.1:0-3680 GCA_964557875.1 uncultured Pseudomonadales bacterium
GAGCCCATCATCACGCTCGCCGGCGATCACGAAGTGAATCAGGTGTTCTTCGACAACGTGCGTGTGCCGGTGGCCAATCGCGTCGGCGAAGAGAACCAGGGCTGGACAGTCGCGAAGCACCTGCTCGAATACGAACGCGGCAGCGGCGGCGTTGCAGCGGGGCTGAAGATTCACCTGAACGAGTTGAAGCGCGTGGTCTCACATTCCCCCGACGGCACGACGCCGCTGATCGCCGAGCCCGCATTCGCGCGCAAGCTGCAGGACCTCGAGATCCGGTTCCAGGCGCTGGAGTTCACCGAACTGTCGACGCTCGCGCGGCTCGTTTCCGGCGCCCATCCCGGCTCCGGCGCTTCATCGGCGTTCAAGATCGCGTCCGCGGATCTGCAACAGGGGATCGACACGCTGCAACTCGAAGCGGCCGCCTATTACGGCGTGCCGAATCACACGCGTATCTCGCTGAACGGTTTCCACGAAGCGGGCATCGGCCCCGAATACGCGGAACTCGCCGCCGCGACGTACCTGACCAGCCGCGCGGCATCGATCTACGGGGGTTCGCATCAGGTGCAACGCAACATCATCGCCAAAGCGGTGCTGGGTCTTTAGCCATGGCGAACCGGTTCGACTATCGCGGCGGCGAACACGAGGCGTGGCTCGATCGCGTGGTCGAGCCGATCCTGGAGCCGGACCTGCCGATCGTCGATGCGCATCACCACTTGTGGATCCGCAACGACGTGCCCTATCTGCTCCGCGAATTTGCGGCCGACTTGCGCAGCGGCCACCGGATCGTCGCAACCGTGTTCGCCGAATGCCATTCGATGTATCGAACTGACGGCCCTGTTGAGACGCGCTCGGCCGGCGAGATGGAGTTCATCGCCGGCATCGCGGCCATGAGCGACAGCGGCGCGTTCGGCTCGCCCGGCGTTTGTCGCGCTGCCGTCGGCAACGTCGATCTCACGCTCGGCGCTGCCGTGGAGCCGGTGCTCGAATCGCTGAAACGCGCATCCGGCGGACGCTTCAGAGGCATACGCGCGTCGGTGTGCTGGGACGAGTCCGATTCGCTGCATCGAGCGACGCCGCGTGCGCACTTCCTCGCCGAACCCGCAGTGCGCGACGCGATACGCGTGTTGGCGCGCATGCAGTTGTCGCTCGATTGCTGGTTGTATCACCCACAGATCGCCGAACTGACCGCCGTCGCGGATGCGTTCCCGAATCTCACCGTCATCCTCAATCACACCGGTACACCGATTCTCGGCGGGCCGTATCGCGACCGTCTCGACGAGGTTCGTACGCAATGGCTCGCGGCGATGACCGACCTGGCGCGGCGCGACAACGTCTACGTGAAGCTCGGTGCGTTACCCGCCAAGTTCGGCGGCGAAAACAAAGTGCGCTCGTTGCCGCCGAGCTCCGGCGAGGTGGCCGATGCGTGGCGACCCTGGATAGAGCCGTGCATCGAACATTTCGGTGCGCACCGCTGCATGTTCGAATCCAACTTCCCGGTGCACAAGAACTGGCTGTCGTATCCGGTGTTGTGGAACGCATTCAAACGCATCGCCGCGAATGCGTCGGCCTCGGAAAAGGCAGACTTGTTTGCAAACACCGCGACCCGTGCCTACCGGCTTGCACCAGGTTCATGAACTGCAAGATATGAAGGAAACGACATGAGCGCGTCGACGCTGTATCTGGTGCTCGCGGTATTCGGCTTCGGCTTCGCGCTCAGCACCAATCTCAGAGCGCGCCGACTCGGCCCCTTCGTGGCGCCGTACTGGCTGTCCGCGTGGTTGACCGGCGAGCTCGCGCTGCATGCCATTGCAGCGCACGTGCTCATCGCTGTCGTCTTCATTGCGGCAGGCGCGCTCGACAAGGGTACGGGCGACACGGCGCTGCTGCTTTCCATCGTGAGTGTCGCGCTGCTCCTTCGCGCGCACCTGCGCGGCGTCCGGGGCGGTGCCGAAGTAAGACACGCGCTCGTGCCACTGGGACTCAGCGCGCGCGACGACATCTCGTCGCTGCACGGATTTCCGCGCGCTTTCGATTTCACCAACAGCAAGATCGAGCGCATCAAAGACATCGCCTACGGCGAATCGCTGCCGGGCGACAAGGGTCAGCGCAATCTGCTCGACGTGGTCCGCCCCAAGGCTGCCAAGCCCGGCGACAAACGTCCCGTGCTGCTGCAGATTCACGGCGGCGCCTGGGTGCTCGGCGACAAGAAGGATCAGGGACTTCCGCTGATGACCCACATGGCGGCCGAACACGGCTGGGTGTGCGTCGCCATCAACTATCGACTGTCGCCGCAGGGCACGTTTCCGGATCACATCGTGGACGTGAAGCGCGCGTTCGCATGGATTCGCGCGCACATCAGCGAATACGGCGGCGACCCGGAATTCGTGTGTGTCACCGGCGGCTCCGCAGGCGGACATCTCGCAGCCCTGACTGCGCTGTCGGCGAACGAACCGCTGTTTCAGCCCGGTTTCGAGCACGTGGACACCACTGTTGTAGCCGCCGTGCCGTTCTACGGCGTGTACGATCTGCTCGACCGCGCAGGCATCCGCGGCTCGGCGTCGGTGACACCGTTTCTTGCGAAGCAGGTGTTCAAATCCACGCCCGATGACAATCCGGCGCTGTGGGATGCGATGAGCCCGATTACGCGCGTCAGCGAATCGGCGCCGCCGTTCCTGGTGATTCAGGGCACGCACGACACGCTCGTCTTCGTAGAAGAAGCACGCGAGTTCGTGCGCGTGCTGCGCACCAGATCCCGCGCAGCGGTCGGCTATCTCGAAATGGTCGGCGCGCAACATGCCTTCGACATGTTCCATTCGCCGCGCAGTGCTCACGCGGTGCGCGCGGCAGCGGCGTTTCTGGAGCAGGCGCGCGTTCGTCAGTCGCAGTGATTGGTAGCCGAATGGCCAACGGCACGACGAAGGGGCGTCTGCGGGCGTATTCGCGCACCCTCGTCGAGCGCTTGCGTGGCCGCCTCGAGCGACAGCGGCGAGGATGCACACAACGCGTAGCCTGTGGCGACCGTGATCAGGTACGGCATTCCCATTGCAGGCGGCAGTGGCTCGTCCAACGAGATCTGCAGTTCGATCTGCTGATACCCTCCATTGCACAGCCGGTTCGCGCGCCCTTTCCACATGCCTCTTGCCGCGCTCGGATTCTTCAACGGTCCGACCGTTGTCTTGGCGACGATGTAGTGAAGTCCGGCAGCAACCTGCTCGTCGTAGTAGCCGCCGCCTGTCGCCGAAATAGCATCCTTGCTGAGGTCATTGGTGGACGCACAGGAGCAGCAGACGGCCGCGATCGCGGCGCCGCAGAACCGCCAGTACCCGGATCTCACGGCGATTCTCCCGGCTGGAAGATCGGATCTGCGCCAGTGTTGAAACTCGCAGAAGCGTTGATAACCTCTGACGCCGCGGCGTCGGGATCCCTCATGCCCAACAGGGCGCGGTCGCGCGTCAACTGGTCGCGGACCACGAAAAAGCTTCCCGCATCCGTAGGGATACCGTGCGCATCGCGAATCAGGATTTGCCGACTCAGGAATTCGCCGAGATAGGTTGCTCGGCCCGCCTCGACGTGGAAGACGACGGGGCTGATCTCGTGGGCATAGACGCGGGCCCCGAATCCCGCCATTGGCGCCTTGGAGATCACCGCCATGTAAACCTCGTAGTCGCCGGGCTTCAGCG
>CAZLDA010000476.1:0-3678 GCA_964557875.1 uncultured Pseudomonadales bacterium
CGACATCATCATCAAGTTCGCCGGTTGCTATCACGGACACGCCGACTCATTGCTCGTGAAAGCAGGCTCCGGCCTTCTCACGCTGGGAATCCCCAATTCGCCGGGCGTTCCGGAAGACATCGCAAAACACACCCTGAACCTGCCGTTCAACGACATCGAAGCAGTGGTGGACGCGTTCAAGACTTACGGCGACCGTACCGCATGCGTAATCGTCGAGCCCGTCGCTGGAAACATGGGTTGTGTTCCACCGCGTCCCGGTTATCTCGAAACGCTTCGAACGGTCACACAGAAGTACGGCGCCCTGCTGATATTCGACGAAGTGATGACCGGATTCAGAGTGGCGCGCGGCGGAGCGCAGGCGCTGTATGGAATCAAGCCCGATCTCACCACGTTAGGAAAAGTGATCGGTGGTGGATTGCCTGTGGGCGCATTCGGCGGTCGTCGCGACATCATGGACCAGATCGCGCCGCTGGGGCCGGTGTACCAGGCCGGCACGCTGTCGGGTAGTCCGCTCGCAATGGCCGCCGGTCTCGCAACGCTCGGCGAGATCGACAACCAATCGTTCTACGACCGGTTGGCGGCAACAACCGCTGGACTAGCGACGGGTTTGGCGGCCGCGGCACAGCGCCATAACGTACCTGTCAGGGTCAACTGGGTCTGCGGGATGTTCAGCTTGTTCTTCACCTCGCAAGCCGAGGTGTGTGACCTCGACGACGTCTCGGCGTGCGACGTCAATCGTTTCAACAAGTTCTTCCATGCAATGCTCGCGCGCGGTGTCTATCTCGCCCCGTCCGCATTCGAAGCGGGGTTCGTCAGCGCCGCGCACGATGACGAGCGCATCTCGGCAACGTTGGCTGCCGCCGACGAGGCGTTGGCGGAAGTGGCATCACGATGAAGCAATACGACGTCTATGCGCTTGGGAACGCGTTGGTGGACATGGAGTACACCGTCGACGATGGCTTTCTGCGCCGTCATCGAATCGACAAAGGCCACATGACCCTCGTCGATGAAGCGCGCCTCGACGAATTGTTGGTCAGCCTGCGGGACCTGAAACCGAAACGTATGAGCGGGGGTTCGGCAGCGAACACGATGATTGCGGCACAGGCGTTCGGATGCCGCACCTTCTATTCGTGCAAGGTCGCCGACGACGACGTCGGGGGGTTCTTCGTCAAAGACCTGGCAACGATCGGTGTTGCGACAAACCGGCAACGCCCGACCACAGAAGCAAAGTCGGGTCGATGTCTCGTACTGATAACGCCCGACGCCGAACGATCGATGAATACGTTTCTCGGAATCTCGGACAAACTCACCATTTCCGAGGTGGATGAAGAGGCGCTGCGCAATTCGCGTTACACCTACATCGAAGGATTCCTGAGCTCGTCCGAGACCGCACGAAACGCGGCCGCTCGCTGTCGCGAACAAGCAGAAGCCGACGGCATCAAGACGGCAATGACTCTCTCCGATGTGAGTATGGTTCGTTTCTTCCGCGATGCATTGACGACGATGCTCGGTAACGGCGTGGATCATCTTTTCTGCAATGAGGAAGAGGCGCTCGCCTGGGCCGGAACCGATCGACTCGACATCGCAGTTGCCGAACTAAAGGATATCGCCCGTTCCGTGAACGTCACGCTCGGCGCGCGTGGCAGTCTCGTGATCGACGGTCACGATCGATGGGAGGTTCCGGGTTTTCCGGTCAAGCCGATTGATACGAATGGCGCCGGCGACATCTATGCGGGAGCCTGTCTCGCGGGCTGGAACGGCGGCATGCCTCCACAGGTCTCGGCGCGTTTCGGCAATTTCGCAGCCGCACGCCTCATCACACGATACGGCGCGCGCCTCGAAGCGATGGCCGATTATCAAACTGTGCTCGCCGACTTCCGCCGACTTCCAAGCTGATCTACGTCAAAGACAAACCGGAAGTTCGTCCGCGAGCGTCAGACGTTCCGCACTGACCCGCGTACGAAACGCCATCACCTCCACGCCGGCGCTCTGGGCGGTGCGAACTGCGGCGGCGTAGTCCGGATCGATTTCATCCGCGGTTGTTACGCGCTCTACTCCGCTGTGCTGCACGCAAAAGAACAACACTGCGCGATGTCCGTCCTCGCGCATCTGCTGCAGCAACATCACATGGCGACGTGCACGGTCGCTTTTCGCATCCGGGAACGCTCCGAGCCCATCGCCGTAAGACAATGTCACGCTCTTTACCTCGATGTAGCACCGCACTTCGCCACGATCGAGCCGGAAATCGAAACGACCGCCATCACCCGGAATCGCCACCTCTCGCGCCACGTGCATTCCATCGAAAGTGCCTATACTTCCCGCCGCCAGCGCTTCCGCCACGATCGCATTCGCGCGGCTCGGATTCACTCCGACCAACTCACCACGCGACGTTTCGATGATCTCGAGAGTGCACGCGTATTTCCGACTCGCGCGGGTCGACCGCGAATACCACACGCGGCTGCCCGGTTCGGCACATCCGGACATCGCACCCGGATTGGGGCAATGGATCGTGAAAGCTCTGCCCTCGGCATCGACGATGTCGGCCAGGAAACGCTTGTATCGCCGTATGAGCGTGCCGACCTGCAACGATGGTTCGAAATCCATCAGCGCAACCAAGCACGGTTGAAAATACACACCGCGGTCCCCTCGATTGTCTTGTTGTCAGGCCGAGGACGTGCGCACTCGAAAATCAACATGAAGCACCTGCCGGCGCCGGCAACGAGGACGTTGAATCGGACCAAAATCGGTGCAATTTCGGCCACCAATCGAATACTCCGATTCTTCTGGCGGCCGCCGAAGTGTTCTGGTAGCGTACGCGCCCTTCATTGCGGGGGCCCCGTCCTCTCACCACCAAAGCCAACGGTTCGGAGACGAGCGAATTAAGCAAATGGCGGCGAAAATACGGAAAAAGACTGCAGCAGCAAAGCCAACCGCGGCGAAATCGACGACCGCAAAACCCACCGCAAAGCCCAAAGCAAAAGCAAAAACCAAGGCGAAGGCGATCGTGAAACCAAAAGCGGAAGTATCCCCCAAGCCCGTGGCTAAACCGAAACAACCCAAAGCGCGAGTGGTGGACTCACCATTCAAGAATTTCGTCCCTTACGAACCGAAGCGCGGCGAATCGTACATGGATTCGAAGCAGCTCGATCACTTCCGCGACATTCTGCTGAAGTGGCGTCAGGACCTGATGGAAGAAGTCGACCGAACCGTGCATCACATGCAGGACGAGGCAGCGAACTTCCCTGATCCCGCGGATCGCGCGACGCAGGAAGAAGAGTTCAGCATCGAGCTGCGCACTCGCGATCGCGAACGGCAGCTGATCAAGAAGATCGACAAGACGATCGAGCGCATCGACCAGGAAGACTACGGCTACTGCGATACGTGCGGCGTGGAAATCGGTTTGCGTCGCCTCGAAGCGCGGCCCACCGCGACGCAATGCGTCGATTGCAAGACGCTCGATGAAATCAAGGAGCGCCAGCTCCACGGCTGATCCGTTGGCGGACGCGAGTGCAACCGCAGAAGTCGGCCGCTTCGCGCCCTCGCCTACCGGCCCGCTCCACCTCGGGTCCCTGCTCACCGCGGTAGCAAGTTATCTGCACGCGCGCGCCTCCGCCGGCCGCTGGTTGGTGCGCATGGAAGATCTCGATACGCCTCGGTGCGTACCAGGCTCCGTCGACG
>CAZLDA010000477.1:0-3671 GCA_964557875.1 uncultured Pseudomonadales bacterium
GTTCGAGTGCATGTGCCACCCGCATCAGCGCATGATCGCCATACATCGAGCCGATCACCTGAATGCCGAACGGCATGCCTGCCTCATCGACGCCGCACGGCAGGGCCACCACCGGATGACCGACGACGGTGATCGACGACGTCAACGCCAGCCACGCCATGTAGTTCGTCACCGCCACGCCGTCGATTTCGCGCGGGTTCAGGTATTTCCATTCGAACGGCCGAATCGACACGCCGGGACAGATGACCAAGTCGTAGTCGTCGTAGATCGCCGCAAACGCCTGATACAGCTCCATCTGCGTGCGCCGCGCCTTCGCAATGGCTTCCATCGGCGTGGCAAGCGCTGCGGCATACGTAGCACGAACGTTCGGGTTGAAGCCCACGTCCCAGTTTGCCGCTTCGCGCGCGTACTGTGCGACGAAGAGATCCTGCCGCACGTGCCAATCGACGTCTGGCGCCGCGCGCAGGTCGATCGGATGCCAATCGCACCGACCAACGAGCCGAGCAAGGCGCTCAACCCGATCGGTGAAGGTGCGGCGGATCGATTGTGAAACCAGCACGCCGCCGAGGTCCGCGGTAACCGCCACGCGCAATGACCTGAGATCAACAGCTTCGAGCGTCGCAAACGCAGCCGCATCCAAGGGAAACGCCATCGGATCGCGCCGCGCTGAAGGCGTTCGCTGCGCGATCACTGACAGCAGCAATGCCGCGTCTGCTACGGTGCGCGCCATCGGACCCTGTACGCTGTAGTTCGTCTGCATGATGGTGCGTCGCTCGTTCGGAACGACGCCGGGCGTCGCCCGGTATCCCACCACGCCGCTGTAGCACGCCGGAATGCGCAGGCTGCCGCCGTGATCGGAACCGGTCGCCAACGGCACCATGTTGGTGGCCACCGCTACGGCCGAACCACCCGACGAGCCACCACAGGTGCGCGCGACATCGAAAGGATTGCCCGTCGCACCGAACAGACGATTCACGGTATTGGCGCCGATGCTGAACTCAGGCACGTTGGTTTTGCCGATGACGATGCCGCCGGCGGCGCGAATCCGCGCAACGATGCCGGAGTCTGCCGCAGGCACGTTGTGTGCGAGCGTCTCGCTGCCGTACGTGGTGCGAATGCCCGCGGTGTCCTGAATGTCTTTGATAGCAATCGGCAAGCCGTGCAGGGGGCCGAGCGATTCACCGCGCAGTGTCGCCGCATCGGCATCGCGCGCCTCGTTCCGCGCGCGCTCGTCGGCGCGCACCACCATCGCGTTGACCGCGGGATCGATACGCTCGATCTGAGCGATGCACGCATCGACGACTTCCAACGACGAGAGCTCGCCAGCGCCAATCAATCGGCGAGCTTCCACGGCAGAGAGTTCGGCGGGATTCATGCGGGCCTGGAAGTACGAGGATCGCGACAGTGTACGAAGGATTCGCAGGAATGCGATCATCGCAACGCATTCAACCTCATGGCGAATCCAGATGGGCAAGGTCGTGGCATTGACCGGCGGCGCCAACGGCATCGGTGCCGCTGCTGTCGCCCGGCTCGTGGCTGCCGACTGCGAGGTTCACGTGCTCGACGTCGTAAAACCCAAAGCGGCACACGCTGGTTTCGTGCACTGCGACCTCGGACGGCCTGAAGCAATCGACGCTGCACTGAACGAACTGCCGCAGCGGCTCGACGCGCTGGTGAACGTCGCCGGTATCGCCGGCCCCAATCCGCCTCTCGGTGTAATGGCGATCAATTTCCTCGGACTACGCCACCTGACCGAGTCGTTGGTGCCACGCATCGCCAGAGGCGGCACGGTGGTAAACGTCGCGTCCACCGCCGGGTGGGATTGGGAAAAGCGCGCCGATCTGGTGAATGGACTGCTCGATACCGCGAACTTTGCGGCGGGCCTCGACTGGTTGAGCGCACACGAGTCCGATTGGATTGCCAATCCCTACAAGTTCTCGAAGCAGTGCGCCGCGGCCTACACCTATCGCGCGGCCGGTTTTGCGCTGCCTTACGGCGTTCGCGTCAACTGCGTGAATCCGGGTTCCACCGAAACACAGCTGACACCCGCTTTCCGAACCCTGGTCGGCGACGCAATGTACGACTGGGGTGTGCGCCAGATCGGCCGCCACGGGGTTCCCGACGACATCGCCGAGGTGATCGAGTATCTGGCGATCGGTCCGTGCCGCTGGCTGAACGGCGTCGCGATCGTGGTTGACGGCGGTTACATCGCGGGGCTCGTCGGAGGTTGGGTCGACCTCAACGAATCACCCAACGCGCGAAAAACATGATCCAATCGGGGCGGCGCTAGCCCTTGCTCGCCCGCTGTATCGATGCGCCTTCCTGAACGTTTTTGAGAAATTCCTGCGAGGCTGCACGATCGGCATCACGTTCCGCGGCCGTCTGACACACGGTCTTGCTGATCCGTGTGCCGATCACCATCTCTTTCTTGCAGATCGACCGCTTCCGGTAAGAGGCGTCTTTGGCGTCCTTCGTGGGTTCCAGGTCAGCGGATGTCTCACCCATCGTCGGCGGTGACGCGACGCTCAGCATTGCGAACAGCACGGTACTGCCGAAGATCGTTCGCGCGACATTCATGGCAGGCTCCTCCTCCGGTGACCTCCGAAATCATCGCTCGCGCCACCGGGGTTGGGCCAGCTTTTTTTGACGTCATTGCCAAAGCCGCAGAGCAAGGTCGAGGGCATCGGTCTCTACGCCCCGTTTGCCGAAGTACTCGCAGATGTTCACCACGTCGCGGTGGAACAAGGACCATGGATCGACCGCGTCGTCGATTCGAGTGGCCTGTGGCAGATCAATCATCCGTGGCGCCCCATCGAGGTACAGAACGTTGTATGCCGAAAGATCACCATGGACGATGCCGCACTCGAGCATGACCTCGATATCGCGCACTACGATGGGGAAGATGCGCGCCGCTTCATCGCGGTTCAGACGCAATTCCGCGAGCGCAGGCGCTCTCTCCATGCCGCTGCCGATGTACTCCATCAGGATGCCATCGCTGCACTGCATGTACGGCTTCGGCACCGAAGCGCCGGCCTCGTATAGCGTCTCTAGCATCTGCCACTCGCGTCCGATCCACTGGTGATGGACCGCGTCGCGACCGTGCCGGGATTTCTGACGCATCGCCTTGGCCATGCGCCGGTCGCGGATTTTCTCGGTGTTGATGTAAGTCGTCTCGTTCGAGAACGCACGGAACTTGCGCGCTCGATACATCTTCGCGGCGAGATAAGAAACCTCCGCAATCGGCCGCGCCCGGCACAAGTACACGGTCGCTTCCTTTCCGTCGTTGATCATGCCGACGACTTCGTCGACGTGGCTCGAGAACTCGCGCGCGATCACGCTGCGTTCCGCTTCCGCCAGCGACACCCGCGTGAATGTCGGCCGCGAAAGATCGCTCGAACCTATTTCTTTCGAAGACGCATTTTTTTCAGAAGACGCTTTTTTTTCCGAAGACATGGCTCACCCGTCGTTACAAACCCATGAGGTGCACGTCGAGCTGGCGCGAAAGGGAAAACGTCGGCCGGCCGACGTCCTGTGGATGAGGCCGGCGCGCCCGAATCAGATCAGGCGCGGGCCTTTGAGATATGTGCTGTCATGAGGCACCTCCAACGACGCAAGGTGAGGAAACCGCACCTTAGGTGAGATGCATCGGTCTGTCGAGACTCAGCGGCAAC
>CAZLDA010000478.1:0-3667 GCA_964557875.1 uncultured Pseudomonadales bacterium
AAGACACGAAGATCACCGCGGCTGAAGTGGTGGCAGCGGGTGCGTTCAAACCCGCCAAACCGTTCTTCATGCCGGTGCCGGCGCCGTACGCCGAGCTGCCGGCGTTCTGTCGCGTTGCAGGGCGCATCCGCCCAACACCGGACTCGAACATTGTCTTTGAAGTGTGGTTGCCGATATCGGACTGGAACGGCAAGCTCGTTGCCGTCGGCAACGGCGGCTACTCGGGCGAGATCTGGTATCCGTTCATGGCGCCGCCGCTTGCGGCCGGCTATGTCGCCGCATCTACCGACACGGGTCACGAGAGTTCTCCTGTCGACGCCAGCTTCGCGTTGAATCATCCGGAGAAAGTTGCCGACTTCGGCTATCGCGCGGTGCATGAACTCGCGATGAAGGCGAAAGCTATAAGCGTGGCTTTCTATGGCAGCCCGCCGCGGCGCGCCTACTGGAACGGGTGCTCTACCGGCGGCAGGCAGGGGCTCACCGAAGCGCAGCGCTATCCGACGGATTTCGACGGCATCATTGCCGGCGCGCCGGCGAACTACATGACGCGACTTTCGGCCAAGTACGTCGCGGTGAGTCAGGTGATCCACAAGGAACCCGGAAACTTCGTACCGGAAGACAAGCTGAAGGTGTTGCACGCCGCGGTGCTTGCGCAGTGCGACGCGCTCGACAGCGTCAAAGACGGTGTCATCGAAAATCCGTTGAGCTGCGACTTCGATCCGGCATCGTTGCAGTGCGCCGGTGCCGATCAGCCAACGTGCCTTACGCCGGCACAGGTCGCCAGCGCGAAGGTGGTGTATGGGCCGATGGTCAATCCGCGCACCGACGTCACGCTGTTTCCCGGCGTGTCGCCTGGTAGCGAACTCGGCTGGAACGGCTCCGTCGGTGCGATGGTGCCGCAGATTTCCCCGCTCGCGACCGGCATCTTCGAGTTCATCGTCTTCAAGAAGAAAGGGTGGGAGTATCGGACGTTCGATGTCGCGCGCGATCTGCCGGTCGCCGAAGACAACGCAGGTCCCGCGCTCGATGCGATCGACCCGAACCTGCAGCCGTTTTTCGACCGCGGCGGCAAACTGCTGCAATACCACGGTTGGGGCGACCCCGGCATCCCGCCCCTCAACAGCATTGGCTACTACGAGAGCGTGCGCGCTACGGTCGTGCAGTCCGATCTCGATCGGGCGAGTTTCGACAACAGCTATCGGTTGTTCATGGTGCCGGGAATGGACCACTGCGCCGGCGGCGCCGGTCCAGATCGGTTCGATGCCTTAAAGGCGCTCGATGCGTGGGTCGAGACGGGTCGGGCGCCGGAGGCGATCATCGCGACACGGCTGAAAGATGGTGTGGTCGAGCGCACCAGGCCGCTGTGTCCATATCCGAAAGTGGCGGTGTATCGCGGTGCCGGAAGTACGGACGACGCCGCCAGTTTCGTGTGTGACGCGCAGGTTCCGAAGTCCGACACGGCGCGTTCGCGCACCCCGCGCAGGCTATGACGCCCTGTCGGGAGTCAGGTTCGATTTGATTGAAATTAGCAGATTTATCGAACTGCCATAAATCTCCTAATTACTGTATAACCTGCCGCATGGATCCCGTTAGAAACCCATTCGCGCCCGGCGCCGGAACGCCGCCGCCGGAGCTCGCCGGCCGCGAAGGTCTGCGCGAAACCGTGCGAATCGCGCTCGAACGAGTGCGGTTGGGGTTGCCCACCAAGAGCATTCTCATGATCGGTTTGCGCGGTGTGGGCAAAACCGTGTTGCTCGATCGTATGCGCGACGATGCCGAAGCGGAGGGCATTCAAACGGTACGCATCGAGGCGCCGGAAGGGCGCTCGCTGCCCGCGATGCTCGCGCCGCAAGTGCGGCAGGCGCTGTTGCGTCTGTCGCGTAACGCTCAGGCGAAGGCGTTGTCGCAACGCGCGCTGCGGGCGCTGGCCGGGTTCGCAAAGGCGTTGAAGGTGAAATATCACGACATCGAAGTGGGTGTGGATCTCGATCCCGAGCCGGGCCTCGCGGACAACGGCGACCTCGAACACGATTTACAGGCATTGCTCGAAGCGGTGGGTGCTGCCGCCAAGAAAGCCGGAACGGCGCTTGCGATGTTCGTAGATGAACTGCAGTACGTGGAAGAGACGCAACTCGCCGCGTTGATCACCGCGCTGCATCGCGCCGCGCAACGCCGCCTGCCGGTCGTATTGATCGGAGCGGGCTTGCCGCAGTTGCGCGGCCAGATGGGCCTTGCGAAATCGTATGCGGAGCGGTTGTTCGATTTTCCCGAGATCGGTCCGCTCAACGAAGCCGACGCGCGCATTGCGATTGCGAAGCCGGCGCTGGACGAAGGTGTGGTGATCAACGAAGACGCGTTACGCAGCATCATCAGGAAAACCCAAGGTTATCCGTATTTTCTCCAGGAATGGGGCAAGCACGCCTGGGACACCGCTGCAAAGTCGCCGATCACGGCGGCCGACGTGAAACGTGCGTCGGCCGGCGCCGTCGCAGCGCTCGACGAGAGTTTCTTTCGCGTGCGCTTCGACCGTCTCACGCCATCGGAGAAGGTGTATCTGCGGGCGATGGCGGAACTCGGACCGGGTCCGCATCGCTCCGGCGACATTGCCGATCAGCTCGGCCGCAAAGTGACGTCGTTGGGGCCAACGCGCAATCAGTTGATCGCAAAGGGCATGATCTGGAGCCCGAGCCACGGTGACACGGCTTTCACCGTGCCGCTGTTCGATGAATTCATGAAGCGGATCATGCCGGGCAACGAGTGGAAAAAGTGAGCCCTCTCCACCAACGACACAACCGGGCGAGGTCATTGGTATTCCGGCACGAATGTCATCAAGGGCAAACCCGTATATCCGAACGCGTCGAGGGGGTGAAGACTGCGAGCCCACTCGATTGCAATTGGAAAGGAACGTCATGCTCATCGAAGTCTCCGGCGACATCCTGCTGACGGGTGCACATGCGATTGCGCACGGCATAGCTCCGAACGACAACTTCCACCAGGGCCTGGCGCTGGCACTACGCGAGGAATATCCGGCGTTGTACAAGGATTTCCGGCACTACTGTCAGCTCGAGCACCCGAAGCCTGGAACGTTGTGGGTTTGGGCCGGCGCGAAAGGAGTCCGCGTGATCAGTCTGCTGACGCAACAGGAGGCGCCTGCTCACGGTGCGCATCCGGGGAAAGCGACGACACACAATGTCAATGAGGCGCTGAAGGAGTTGCGCGCGCTGATTCGTGAAGAAGCTTTTGAGAGTGTGGCGCTGCCGCGACTTGCAACCGGTGTCGGTGGTCTCGAGTGGGACGACGTCCGCCCGCTGATCGAACGTCACCTTGGCGATCTCGACATTCCGATCTATTTGTACACCACGTTCCGGCCGGGGGTGAAAGCAAAGGAGTAGAGACAATACAATGCGTTGAACGGCGATCTGCCGAGCGGAGCGGGTAACCAGGCGGCATGCTGTTCGGTATCGATCGTTTGACTGAAGAGAGTGCGTTGCACTCTGCACTGCGCGGCCGTCGCGCAGCCTTGCTGGCACATCCTGCGTCGGTAACGCGCAACCTCGTACACTCGTTAGACGCGCTCGGCGCGATAGAGAACGTCGACGTCACCGCTGCATTCGGTCCACAGCACGGTTTGCGCGGCGACAAACAGGACAACATGGTCGAGTCGCCC
>CAZLDA010000479.1:0-3650 GCA_964557875.1 uncultured Pseudomonadales bacterium
CGGTAAACTGGCGCTTCCGCCTTAGCGTACCCCTACCTGTGACCGCGTCGAGCCAGAAAAAAATCATCGTCGGCATGTCCGGCGGCGTTGACTCTTCGGTTGCGGCACTGCTCCTTCTCGAGCAGGGCGCCTCGGTGGAGGGGCTGTTCATGAAGAACTGGGACGAGGACGACGGCACCGAATATTGCACCGCCAAGGCAGACTACGAGGACGCCGCAGAAGTTGCCAATCGCCTGGGCATCAAACTGCATACCGCAAACTTTGCCGCCGAATATTGGGACAACGTGTTCGAGTATTTCCTTGCGGAGTACCGTGCTGGACGAACCCCCAACCCAGACGTGCTGTGCAATCGCGAAATCAAATTCAATGTGTTCATCGACTATGCGCGGTCGCTCGGCGCCCCGCGCATTGCGACGGGTCACTACGCGCGTACACGAGAGGGAGCGGCAGGATTCGAGTTGCACAAGTCGGTTGATTCGGAGAAGGACCAAACGTATTTCCTCAACGCCGTGCCGCTAGACCAGTTGTCGCGCTGCGAGTTTCCACTGGGCGAGTTGAAGAAGCCCGACGTACGTGCGTTCGCAAAACGAGCTGGCCTGCACAACCACGAACGCAAAGACAGCACAGGGATCTGCTTCATCGGCGAGCGGCGATTCCGGGACTTCCTGGCGCGGTATGTCGCGTCGACACCCGGACCGATCGTCGGCGTCGATGGCTGTCAATATGGAAAACACATCGGGCTGCACCATTACACGATCGGTCAGCGCGAGGGACTCGGAATCGGCGGACGCACACGCAAGCGGGAGGCGCCCTGGTACGTCGCGTCGAAGGACATGAACACGAATACGCTCGTCGTTTCGCAAGCCCAGGAAGATCTCGACAGTCACTGGTTGGCCACGCCTTCGATCAACTGGCTAACCGCCCCCTCGGTGCTGCCATTGCAGTGCAGCGCGAAAGTGAGATACCGGCAATCCGATCAGCCGTGCACCGTGCACCGTCGTGCGGACGGCGGTTATTGGATCGACTTCGCATCGCCCCAGCGCGCGGTCACCGAGGGGCAATACGTGTGTCTATATATGGGTTCGCGTTGCCTCGGAGGTGGCATCATCGAGATGCACGGCAAGTTTGCTAGTCGCTCGAGCCGCGCCGCATGACGGTAAGTCTGCGTGATCAGTGCATTGCTCTTGCTGGTATCTGCCAGGCAGCCGCCCTCGTGCATCGAACCGCGCATGGGCTCGCGACGAGTTCGCGCGAAATCGACCCGCTCATCACCAGCATCTTTGCGACCGATCCGCGCACCATCGATGACGTATACGGCTCAGTGACTCAGTTGCGCACCGGTGTTACCGCGGCCGCGGAGATGTTGTCCAAACCGAGCCCCAATCTCATGCCTGCGCTCAAGTACGCGATGGCCCTGCTCGACATCGAAGCGCGCCTGCGCAGCCGCGGCGACCTTTCCGAAGCGCTGCGCAACGGCATCGAGGAACTTCGTTCGTCTTCGGAAGAGCGCGGCGACTCACTGTTTGCACCGCTGTCTGCGTTGTATCAGCGCACGATCAGCACTCTAGACAGGCGCGTACACGTCAGCGGCTCGCCGGAGTTTCTACAGCGGAACGAAGTAGCAGCGAAGATCCGCACGTTGTTGCTTGCCGGTGTTCGCAGCGCGTGGCTTTGGCACCAGTCCGGAGGCCGTCGCTGGCACCTGATATTGCGCCGGTCTACCATCCGCAACATGCTGACTACACTCGCTCGTCCAAGCGAAATCCACTAGGCATGCAACTCGATTCACTCACCGCCGTCTCACCGTTGGATGGGCGATATCGCAATCGCCTGACGCAACTTGCAGAGCTTGTCAGCGAACTCGCGCTGCAGCGGTATCGGGTGCGCATAGAGCTTCGGTGGTTCGAACATCTGGCGGATGAACATACGGTGTCCGAGCTGCCCGCCCTAAGCGCGGCTGCACGCAAGTTACTCCGCACCATTGATGCCGATTTCAGTGCAACTGACGGCGCCCGCATCAAGGAGATAGAACGGACGACTAATCACGACGTTAAGGCCGTCGAGTATTTCGTCAAAGAAAAGCTCGGCGCTTCGTCGGAGCTCGCTCCGCACATCGAATTCGTTCACTTCGCGTGCACCTCGGAAGACATCAACAATCTCGCGCACGCGCTCACGCTGAAGGATGCGCGCGATGCTCTCATCCTGCCGCAGATGCAACTGCTGATCGACGCGATAAACGCAAACGCTGTTGCGTTCGCGGATGTCGCGATGTTGAGCCGCACGCACGGACAAGCAGCCTCTCCGACCACGATGGGCAAGGAACTCGCCAACTTCGCGAAGCGTCTCGAACGACAGCGCGACGCATTTCGAGAAGTGGGGATCCTCGGCAAATTCAATGGTGCGGTCGGAAACTTCAACGCACACGTTGCCGCATATCCGGCAGTGGATTGGCCAATCGTGTCGCGCACCTTCGTCGAGTCGTTGGGTCTTGAATACAACCTGTATACCACGCAGATCGAACCGCACGACTACATCGCGGAGTACTTCCACGCACTTTCCCGTTTCAACCAGGTACTGCTGGATTTCGATCGCGACATCTGGGGCTACATTTCCATCGGATACTTCGGCCAACGACGTGTGGAAGGCGAAACCGGTTCATCCACCATGCCCCACAAAGTCAACCCGATCGACTTCGAAAACTCCGAAGGCAACATCGGCCTCGCCAACGCAATCATGCTGCACCTCGCCGAGAAGCTGCCGGTGTCGCGCTGGCAACGCGACCTCTCGGACTCTACCGTGCTGCGCAATCTCGGCGTCGCGCTCGGGTACTGCATGGTTGCCTACGACTCGGCGCTGCGTGGAATCGGCAAACTGCAACTGAATCGCACCACCATCGCGCGGGATCTCGAAAGCAGCTGGGAAGTACTCGCTGAAGCGGTGCAGACCGTAATGCGCAGACACGGTCTGAAGGAACCCTACGAGCAACTAAAGCGCACCACGCGCGGTCAGCAACTCGATCGTGAGACGTTTGCCGATCTCCTCAAGGCGTTGCCTTTGCCTGCTGACGCGCGTGCATCTCTCGCCGCCTTAACGCCTGAACAGTACACCGGTTTGGCGGCCGCGCTGGCAAAGCGAATCGATTGATGGCGGTGCATGCCATCAAGGTCGAGTGGTCGACGCACATGGAGAAGCTGCGCGCCATTCGGCAACGAGTATTCATCGAAGAACAAAACGTCCCTCTGGACCTGGAGTGGGACGGCCTCGACGAAGAAGCAACCCACTTCCTCGCGTTGAACGAAATGGGGCTCGCGCTCGGCACCGCGCGCCTGCTCACGAGCACGGGTCAGATTGGTCGTATGGCGGTACTCAAAGAACAGCGCGGCCGCGACATCGGCCGGCAACTGCTCAAGGCCGCTGTCGATCACGCCGTCGAGGTCGGTCTGCACCGTGTATTCCTGCATGCGCAAACGCATGCGGAGGGGTTCTATCGCAAATCCGGCTTCCTGCCGTTCGGCGCTGCATTTATGGAAGCCGGCATTCCGCACATTGAGATGGAGTTGGCGTTGCCGAGTCCGTTCGAGGGTTCTGCGCGCGACCGTGGACTGCCGTTACTGCAGGCCGCGTCCACTCCCAGTGAGGCTGTTTCTCGC
>CAZLDA010000480.1:0-3622 GCA_964557875.1 uncultured Pseudomonadales bacterium
GTTCAAGAGCAAATACGATCAGAGTCTCGATAGGGAATCCGCGTTCGAGATTCTGAAAGCGAGAGCCGATCGGGCGAATTCGGAAGTCGCGCAACAGAAGGCGGATGCGGCCGCGGCGCGTGAAGCCAAAGTGGCTGCACCAAGACCTGCGGGGCGCCAACGACAATCTGCCGGCGAGGCAATGATTGCCAGCGCGGCCCGCGCCATAGGCAGTTCGTTGGGGCGACAGTTGATTCGGGGAATCCTCGGGTCGCTGCGGAAGTGAACTCTTCGAGATCCATCTTTCGAGAATCCCTTTGAGATTGATGGCGCGTGGCTAGGTACTACTTCTTCTCCCGTAAATTCGCGAAGCGGCGGCCCGAGTTCAACAAAATCGGCTGGCGCATCGAGGCGTGGGCGATTGCCGCGCTCATCGGCCTGTTTCGAATGCTGCCCCTCGAAGCCGCGACGCGCTTCGCACACTGGAGCTTTGCGGCCTTCGGCGCCCGTTCCGGCAAGCGAGGACGCGTCGTGCGTAATCTGCTGGTCGCATTCCCGGATGCGACCGAGGCGGAACGCAACGCCCTGGTGAAAGACATCTTCGGCCACGTCGGCGTGGCGCTCGCCGAAATCGCGCAACTCGAGAAGATCTGGAAAGATCGCGAACGGCGCATCGAGTTCGTGGCATCGCCCGAGATTCGGTTTCTGAAGGAAACCGGCAAACCGGCCGTGCTCGTTACGGCGCACATTGGTCCGTGGACGTTGACGAACTTCGCTGCCGGTAAATACGACTTCCCGCTGTCGATCGTCTACGCGCCTGAATCGAACCCTTATGTGCACGACATGATGTTGCGGTTGCGCGGCGCCTTGCCAGTGGAACTGCTGGCGCGCGACAACAGCATGCGGATTCTGATGGGCGAGCTCTCGCATGGAAGGTCGGTCGGACTCGGCTCCGACGTGCGGCTCGATTCGGGCGAAATGATTCCGATGTTCGGCCACGACATGCCTACCAACACGGTGCCGGCGCGCCTGGCGCTGCGGTACCAGTGCGAATTCGTGCCGGCGCGCGCCGAACGGCTTCCAGGTGGACGTTATCGAATCACGTTGCATGCGCCGGTGGTGGCCGACGAGGGCATCGAAGGTGCGGCGGCGCAAGCGACCAACCTGACCGAGAAACTGAATCGCCAGTTCGAACAGTGGATTCGCGAAACGCCCGGCGAGTGGTTGTGTCTCGCGCGGCGCTGGCCCAAAGAAGTCGAACGCGAGGCGGAGCGGAAGGCCGCGGAAGCGGGGCGGTTGCGCGGCTCGTGAATGCGAATGCCCCGATGATTTCGCGCATGATGGCAAGGTCGCGATGGCCCGGTTGATCTTCGCGAGCGCGCTCGATCGTCAGGCGAAACGCTATGCGTGGTTGCGCGTAGTGCTGTTTCAGATGGAATCGTTCATCGTGCATCTGTTCTGGTGGTCGTTCCGCGCGCTGTCGCCGAAGCGCTCGGCACGATTGGGCAGGTTTGTGGTCGGCGCACTCGGCCCGCGTTCGGCCAAAGCGCAACTCGTAACCGACAATTTGCGAATCGCGTTTCCCGAACTCGACCGTCCGGCAATCGACGATCTGGCGAGGCGTACGTGGCAGAACATTGGACTGGTGTTCGGTGAATATCCCCACCTCGATCGTATCGCGCGCTCGAAGGACCGACTGGAGGTGGTGGACCATTGCGGACTCGACGTGTATCGAAGTCGCGAACGTCAGGCGATCTTTTTCGGGGCGCATCTCTCCAACTGGGAAATCATGGCGCTGGCGCTGGCGCGGGAAGGAGTGCCGCTGCTCGCGCTCCACGCACCGTTACAGAACCGCCACCTCGGAAAACTGTTGGATCGTGCGCGTGAACAGCTCGGCTGCAGGATGCTGGCGCGCGGTGAATCGATGCGCGCGTTGATCACTCAGGTTCGCGAGGGAGGCAGCCTCGGGCTGTTGCTCGACCTGTCGATGAAAGACGGCGAGCCGGTCCCCTTCTTCGGCCATCCGATGCTCACGTCGCTGACGCCGGCGCGGATGGCGGGCCGGTACGGTTGCGACATCGTTCCGATGCGCACGGAACGGCTCGGTGAGGCGCGCTTCCGGGTGATCGCTTATCCGCCCGTTCCGCTGGATGCGGTCGGTGAGGACGAGCACGCGAATGCGATCGCTGTGACGACCCGGTTGAATGCGTTGATGGAGCAGTGGATTCGCGAACAGCCGGACGAGTGGATGTGTGCGAACAGGCGGTGGGAGAAGTCGCTGCATCGATCGCTCCCGAAATGGATGGGGTAGAATTCGCGGCACGTTCGGACCGCACTGTTGGGCCAACACGTTTTTGCAGTTTGAGACAGGGATGGAAGGCGTAATTCGATGAACGTTCTTTTGGTCATACTCGGTATCGTCGTCGTGCTCGGCGCGGTGGGCGCGTGGCTGATTCAGCGCTTCGAGAAGATGCCGAGCAAGAAAAAGAAAAAGCTGTTCACCAAGACGATCAACGAGGTGTACACGTGGTTCGAAGACCACGGCCTGATGCGCCGCAACCCCGCATACATCCGCGACTACCATCGTGAGTATCCGGAACTGAAGGTGCTCGAAGACAACCACGCGGTGGTTCAGAAGGAGTGTCTCGAGTTGCTGAACATCAAAGACCGTCTCACCGACGTTCGCGCGCTGGGCGCCGGCTACACCGAAGGCGGCATTCACACCGCGAAGTGGAAAGCGTTCATGTTCAAGTCGGGCGACTTTCTCGAAGAGAACTGCCGCCTTGCGCCGCAAACCGCCGCGCTGATCAAACGAATTCCCGGCGTTTACACCGCGTTCTTCTCGGTGCTCGATCCGCATCAGGAGATCACGCCGCACTGGGGGTACTACAAGGGCTTCCTGCGTTATCACCTCGGCGTGCGCATTCCGTACAACAACGAGAACAAGCAGTGCTGGATACGCGTGAACGGTGACCGCGCGCAGAACGAACTGCAGGACAAGAGCCAGATCGTGCACGGCGAGCGGTACTACTGGAAGAACGGCGAAGGCATCATCTTCGACGACAACTACCTGCACGATGCCGCTAACGAATCCGACGAGGTGCGGGTGGTGCTCTGGCTCGACCTGCGGCGGAAGATGCCGTTCTACATCATGCCGCTGAACCGCCTGTGTCTGTGGCTGGTGTATCGCGACAAATCGGTGGAGAAAATCCGCCGCGGTGCGCTGATCGGCGCGGAGATGCCGGCTAATCGCGCAGCGTGAATCCGGCCGGCGCGCGGCCTGTATAAGAGACGACGCCGCGACGCGTGTCGAACGCGATAGCGAGTTGCGCATCTCCGTTCGCAACCTTGACGGCATCGTCGAGTCCCAGCGCGGACACCATCGTTTGCAGCGGTGCCGGATCCGGTAGCGACAGCCGCACCGAGCTCAACGCACCGACGCTGGGTGATGTGGTTGCCGGATGTGGACACGCGAACCAGTCGATGAAGAACGGGGCAAGGCCACCATTGCGGTGGTCCTTCAAACCGAACAGCTCCCATTCGAGCCTGGCCGCGTTTGGCGGCGTGCGCGACATGCGTTGAACTTCGGTGGGCGTCAAACCGAGTTTGCGCAGGCGCTGCGAGAGCGCGGCTGCGCCGCTGC
>CAZLDA010000481.1:0-3614 GCA_964557875.1 uncultured Pseudomonadales bacterium
TCGTTGCGCCGCGCACGTCGTTCGAATGAAAACCCTGGCCCCAGTTCGCATAACCATCCAGGTGTTCGGCGAACCGATAGGCGAGTGCGTTGCCATCCTTCGCGGACGTCAGTTGCTTCGACCATACGACACGGGACGATGTCCGAGCACCGCGAGGTCGCTGCATCGGCCAGTGCGCCGCCGAGAGCGTGGTGCACCGCTCCGAATGCAGCAGCGTTGTCATCAGGTACTTGGAAGACCAACAGGCCCACAGTGGGGCGCGGGCATCAGCGCTTTCGAACGGCGGTTTTGCGCCGTCGGCGCGCCGGTTTTTCGATCATGCTCGCGACGCTGCGATTCTCGAGAATCTCGGCGGTGGCGTCGCGGACTTCGAGCAGCACCGCGCGGATCGGGCAGGTATCGGCATCGAGACAGTCGTCGCATTTTCGATACGCCATACGACTGGCACATGGTGAAAGCGCCAGCGGCCCATCGATGGTGCGTATGACTTCGGCGAGTTCGATTTCGCTCGCTGGTCTGCCCAACGTGTAGCCGCCGAGTTTGCCGCGTGTACTGTGCACGAGACCGCGCTTCTTCAGATCGAGAAGAATCTGTTCCAGAAATTTTCGGGGTACGCGCGCTGCGTCGGCGATTTCGGCGATTTGCGCTTGAGCACCGGGTTCCAGTTCGGCAAGGGCGGTCAATGCACGCAATGCGTAGCGGGCTTTTTGGGACAGCATCCTGTGACGGTCCTGATTACGGGCCAAATGGTGCGCGCATCTTCTGCGGTTTTCCGTGGACGTCGCAAGCGTCGGATTTTCCGTTCATGACCATAGAGCACATTGTTCTTGATGTTGTACGTTAACTCTATAGATCTAGTAGAGATGATAGTGTAAAAAGCTCGCGCAATTGAGCCGGCCAGGCGACTGACGCTGAAATGCGCAGTGCTACCGCCCGGCGTTTCCTGACATCTGTTTCAAATTCTCGGGGCGCGAACATGAAAGTAGAACGTTTGTTGGCGACATGGTTGGGCGGCCTGACTGCCGTGATGGCAATGCCGGCGGGCGCGGCGGACGCCGAAACCGATGCGAAGATCAAGGCGCTCGAAGAGCAGGTGCAGATGCTGAGCACGCAGATTCAGGATCTGAAGGCTGGCACGGCGAGCAAATACGTCGAGACGCAGAAGCAGATCACTTCGGTGGCCGTGACTGTTCCGAATGGACGGCCGACATTTACGTCGGCGGACGGCGCGTTCTCCGCATCGCTGCGTTCGCTCGTTCAGTTCGACATGGGCTACTACGATCAGGCTGCGCCGCCGCTCGCCCCTCAGTTGTCGAACGGGTCCGACTTCCGCCGCGCGCGAATCGGTCTCGATGGCAAGGTGTACACGGATTGGGAATACAGCTTCATCTACGATTTCGGCGGCAGCGGCGTGGAGAGTTCGTCGATCTCTGCTGCGTATGTGCAGTACAACGGTTTGAATCCGGTGCTATTGAGGCTCGGAGCCTTCGCGCCCTATGCGAACGTCGAGGACAGTTCGGGGTCGTCCGATCTGATGTTCCTCGAACGTGCCACGGTAACCGAAATTCAACGCGGTCTGGCGGGTGGTGACGGCCGCTCGGCATTCAGCGTGGTGCGCGCGGGCGAGCGCTTCTTCGGATCGCTCGCTTACACCGGCGGTCGTGCGAACCAGTCCAACGTGTTGGACGAGCAGCAGGCATTGCTCGGCCGTGCGGCGTATCTCGTCGGCTCGTCGCCCGATTCGAAGATCCTGCTTGGTGTGAACGGCACGTCGATCTTCAGCCCAGCCGGGGTCAATCCGCCGCCCGGCGTTGCGCTGAGCCTTGGGAATCCGCCTGAACTTCGCGTGGACGATACTGGTACGAACGGCGCGCCGACGAACCTCATTTCAACGGGCAACCTCAACGCGAACTCCCTGACGCAATGGGGCGTCGATGGCGCGGCGAATTTTCGAAGCTTCTACGCACAAGGTGGCTACTACTCGTTCACGGTCGATCGCAAGCTCGCGCTGCCCGAGGTCGACTTCGACGGTTGGTTCGCGGCGGTGTCGTGGGTGATCACAGGTGAAGCCTGGCGCTACGACCCGGCACGTGGTGCGTTCCGCGCGCCCAGCGTGCTGCATCCGGTCGGCTCGCCCGGCGTTCAAGGCAACACGTCGACAGGCGTGATCACACCCGGTTGGGGCGCGTGGGAACTCGCGGCGCGTTACTCGACGATGAACCTCGATGACCACGAGTTCGACTCAACGGCCGCGAACCGCGTGCGCGGCGGCAACCAGGACATTTGGACGTTCGGCCTCAACTGGTACATCAACAACGCGATCAAGACGCAGCTGAACTATCAGTACGTGAAAGTCGACCGCCTGAACGGCGCCGGCCTGCAGATCGGTCAGGACATCGACCAGATTTCGATGCGTCTGCAGTTCGCCTTCTGATTTATGAAACGAATCGAATGGAGATTGTCATGAAACTCAGACTCTTTGCGCGCGTGGTCGCGCTGATTTTCGCGGCCGCGAGCGTGTTCCCTGCGACAGCGGCGGAACAACTCACTCTGCTCAACGTGTCGTACGACCCAACGCGCGAGCTATGGCGCGACATCAACGAACACTTCATCGCTGATTACAAGGCGAAGACCGGTATCGAATTGACCATCAACCAATCGCACGGCGGCTCGAGCACCCAGGCGCGTGCGGTGATCGACGGGCTAGAAGCGGACGTGGTGTCGCTCGCTTCGTACATCGATACGAACGCTATCGCGAAGCGCGGACTGATCAAGTCGCCGTGGGTCGATCGCCTTCCGAATCGATCACTCCCATATACCTCGACGATCGTGTTCGTCGTGCGCAAGGGCAACCCGTGGAAGATTGCGGACTGGCCCGATCTGGTGAAGCCGGGCGTGGAGGTCGTCACGCCGAACCCGAAGACGTCGGGAAACGGTTATCTGACGTTCTTCAGCGCGTGGGGATCGGTGGTGTTGCGCGGCGGCTCCGAGGAGCAGGCGAAGGCATTCCTCGCGGAGCTGTACAAGCACGTGCCGGTGCTCGACTCGGGTGCGCGTGGTGCAACTACCACTTTCGTGCAGAAGCGCATCGGTGACGTTCACCTGGCGTGGGAGAACGAAGCACGGCTCGAAGTGCTGGAAGCAAAAGGCCAGCTAGAAATCGTCTATCCGCCGATCAGCATTCTTGCGGAACCGTTCGTTGCGGTAGTCGATGCCACTGTCGACCGTGCGAAGGGGCACCGCGCGGCGGCGGAGGCGTATCTCGCGTATCTGTATACGGACGCGGGCCAGAACATCATTGCCGAACACTTCTATCGACCGAGCAATCCCGCAATTCTCGAAGCGCATGCGGCGAAGTTTCCGAAGATCGAGCTGTTCCCCATCACCAAGATTGCTCCGGGCTGGGAAGAAGCACAGAAGCGTTTTACCGGGGACGGCGGTCTGTTCGATACGTTCTACAAGCCGGGGCAGTGACCGTTCGTTCGTATCGCAAACCCCCTACGTCACGAAAGCACCAAGTGATCTGATATGGCCAGCGTCAATCGACGGGTTCTACCCGGGTTCTCTCTAACGCTCGGATACTCGATCTTCTATCTCAGCGTTCTGGTACTCAT
>CAZLDA010000482.1:0-3607 GCA_964557875.1 uncultured Pseudomonadales bacterium
TGATGGAGGAACTGTTCCCGATCTGCCGCAGCATCACCGGCGATGGCGTGCGCCAGACTCTCGAGATCCTCGGCCGGCGCATTCCGCTGCTCATCCGGGAGGTACCGTCCGGCACGCGCGTTCTCGATTGGACCGTACCGAAGGAGTGGAACATACGCGACGCGTGGATCAAAGATCTATCGGGGCGCCGGATCGTCGACTTTCGCGCCAACAATCTGCACGTTGTCAGCTACAGCACGCCGGTGCGTGCCCGCATGTCGCTGGCGGATTTGAAGACCCACCTGTTCAGCCTGCCGGATCGCCCCGATTGGGTGCCCTATCGCACTTCTTACTACAACGAAGCGTGGGGCTTCTGTGTGACGCACCGTACGCTCGAACAGTTGACCGACGCCGAATACGACGTGTGTATCGACGCAACTCTCACCGACGGTTCATTGACCTACGGCGAGTGCATCGTGCCCGGTGAGAGCACCGACGAAGTGCTTCTCTCGTGCCACGTCTGCCATCCGTCACTGTGCAACGACAACCTCGCCGGCATCAGCCTCGCGATGGCGCTGGTGCAGCAGCTGCAGGCGCTGCCGCGTCGCCACTACACGTACCGAATCCTCTTCATCCCGGGCACGATCGGATCCATTACCTGGCTCGCCAACAACCGTGAGCACCTCGACCGCGTGAAGTACGGGCTCGTGATTTCATGCGTGGGTCATGGCGCGAAATTCACGTACAAACGCAGCCGCCGCGGCGACGCGGAGATCGACAAGATCGTTGCCTATATGCTCGAGCATTCAGGCCGGCCGTACGAAATCCAGGAGTTCTTTCCGTGGGGATACGACGAACGCCAGTTCTGCTCGCCGGGGTTCGATCTTCCGGTGGGCTGTCTCATGCGCGCGCCGCACGCCACGTTCCCCGAATACCACACGTCGGCCGACAACCTGGAATTTGTAGAGCCCGCAACGCTTCTCGAATCACTCGACGCCTATCGCGAAGTGGTGACCATGATCGAGGCAAATCGGACGTACGTGAATCAGGAGCCGTATGGAGAACCACAACTGGGTAAGCGTGGTTTGTATGCAGCCATCGGCGGTGACAGCAAGTCTGCGGAGCGTCAGCTGACGATGCTGTGGGTACTTAACCTCGCGGATGGCCGCCACTCGGTGCTCGACATCGCGACGCGTGCACACATTTCGTTCGGCGACGCACACGCGACCGCTCTCATGCTCGAACAACACGGGCTTCTGAAACCCGCTGCGAAGGGGCGCGCATGAAACGTCGACTGAAGCAGGCACTTTGGGACGCGTCGCCGGCGCTGTTCGACTTCGTGACCAAGCCGCGGCGCGGCCAGACGTTCTCGATCGGCATCTACAAAGGGCAGTCGCCGCTCGGTTTGACGAGCCCTGCCGACATCTCCAATCCGGTGCTCACGCGCGACCACGTGACAGATGTGCCCGCGGCGTTCGTCGCCGACCCCTTCATGGTGCAACACGCCGATACCTGGTATCTGTTTTTCGAGGTGCTGAACAAGGCAACCCAACTGGGGCAAATCGCCGTTGCCACCAGCCATGACGGGCGCGAATGGACCTACGCGAGGTCTGTGCTCACCGAACCGTTCCACGTGGCCTACCCTTACGTGTTCTCTCACGACGGTCGCTTCTACATGGTGCCCGACACACCCGACCGTGGCGTGTTGATGTATCACGCAGTCGAATTCCCGTTTCGCTGGGAGCTTTCACACACGATGCTGGACGGCGGCAGATTCTCGGATAGTTCCATCTTCGAGTTCGACGGCCACTGGTGGATGCTCACGGCCTGGTCGCTGGGGCGTTCCAGCATGAAGTCGCTGCGTCTCTACCGCGCCGACGCGCCGACAGGCCCGTGGCATGAGCATCCTCAGAGTCCGATAGTGGCACCGAACGAAACAGGATCGCGCCCGGCGGGACGGGTGCTGATCGTGGGGGGCCGCCCGGTGCGCTTCGCGCAGGACGGGTTTCCGGATTACGGCAGCCAGGTTCGTGCCTTCGAGATCGTGGAGTTGAAACACGAGGTGTACCGCGAGCGCGAAGCAGGTGAAGGTGGCGCAGTGCTACGAGGGTGCGGCAACGGATGGAATGCCGGCGGGATGCACCACGTAGATGCACAACGGGCCGCAGACGGCACCTGGATCGCCTGCGTTGACGGGTGGTATTCGACACGGTGAGCGGAGCAACGATCCTGTCGATCGATACACGCGCCACCGACGTGCATTGCGTTCCGCACATGGACGACGCGCTGGCAGCCGAATGGGACGAGCTGCTTGCCCGTTCCGATGCCGATACCGTGTTCCTCACCTCCGGATGGTTGCGCGCCTGGCACGAAACGTTGGGGCGTGATGAAACGGTTCTGTACGCACTGATCCGCGGCTGCGGACGTCTCGAGGCGGCGGGCGCATTCCGGGTCGCCGACGGCGTGGTTCAGTTCGCTGGAACGGGACCCTCCGACTATTCGGACTTCGTGGTGTGCAACGACGCCGATGAAACACAACGGGCTGATCTCACGCAACGGCTGATGCACGCGATCAAACGCCAAACGTCGGGATTCCGTCATTTCAAACTCGGCCGCATCCGACCCGAGAGTGCGACCCTGCGCGCTGTTTCTTCGGCTTCGAACTTCTACGCGACGGTAATCGGCGGCAGTGTTGCAGCACCCTACATGGACATGGCGTACGCCGACGACCGCCTTCGGAAGAAAAGTCTGCGCCGCCACAATCGAGGTCTCGAACGCCGGGGAAGGGTCGCATGCACCACGTTCGTTTCGGCAGAGGACGTGTTGCCGCAACTCGACGAATTCTTCTTCGATCAGCATGTGCGACGCTGGGCTTCGGCAGGCGTCGAGAGTCTGTTCACCAAGGAAGGCAGCCGCGAATTTTATCGTTGCGTGACGCGTCGCCTGGGTCCGTCAGGACAACTTCGATTCACAACGATCAGGCTCGACGGCGTGCCTGTGGCCGCACACTTCGGATTTCTGCATGCGAAGCGCTTCATCTGGTACAAGCCGACCTTCGAGCCGGAGCTCAGCAAATTGTCACCCGGCGAGGTGCTGATAAAGCGCCTGTTCGAACAGGCAAAAGCCGAAGGAGCGATCGAATTCGACTTCACCGTCGGCAACGAGCAATTCAAGTATCGGTTCGCGTCAGGTGTTCGCAGGGTGGTGTACCTTCACATCACCGATTCACGATTCACAGCATATGTGAGACGCGCGCGAGCTCTTGCGGGGCGAACCGTAAGGCGCCTGTTGGGGCAGGACAAGGCCCCAGAAAGCAGCTGACGCGTTTGTGACTGTGCATTTGATTAACTCAGTGAAGGTGTCAGCGAAGTGCTTACGTACGTGCCGTCACACTTCACGGAGCACAGCACCGCTTCGCGGGTTGGCCCAGGTGTAGTCGTTCGGCGATCCCGTCGACGAACAGATACATGAGATCGCGTTCGGGCAGATCTCAACTCGCGAACGCGCTTCGTCGACGATCAACCGCGCAGCCACCTTCACCAGATCACTTCGTTACCTCTTGTCGTTCGTTTCTGAAACCAGATCTTCGGTCCGCTTCCTTTCCTCCTTAGATGCGGTGCTCTCTTCC
>CAZLDA010000483.1:0-3605 GCA_964557875.1 uncultured Pseudomonadales bacterium
GCACATATCAACGACGAGTCGTGGCAATGACCATTCCGAACCTCGTTCCGCGCCGGTTCGACGGCAAAGTTGGCCTCGTGACCGGGGGCGCGTCGGGTATCGGCCTCGCCATCACCCGTCGCCTCGTAGCCGAAGGTGCGCGCGTGGTGGTCGGCGATGTGAATGGCGCGCTGCTGAAGCAGACGAAGAAGGAACTCGGTGACGCGGTGGAATGTACGTCCGCTGACGTGCGCATAGAGGCGCAAGTGGAAGATATGGTACGTACGGCCACGCAACGGTTCGGCCAGCTCGACGTAGCGTTCAACGTCGCCGGTCTCGGCGGCTTCGGCGAAATCACGGAACTGGCCGAAGCGGACTGGGATCTGGTGGTAGACGTGTGCCTGAAAGGCGTCTTCCTCTCGGTGAAGCACGAGGCGCGCAGCATGATCGCGCTCGGCGCGGGCGGCGCCATCGTCAACGTCGCGTCGCTGAACTCACACGTGCCGATGTTCGGCGGCGTTGCCTATTGCTGCGCAAAGGCCGGCGTCGAAATGCTCTCGCGCAACGCGGCGCTGGAACTCGCGTCGAAGCGCATCCGCGTGAACACGATCTCGCCCGGCCTCACCGACACGCCGCTCACCGCGGCGATGCACAACGTCGCCGGCGTAGAAGGCGCCTACATGGATCGCATTCCGATGAAGCGCTGGGGGACGCCGGAGGACATGGCCGCGGCTGCGCTGTTCCTCGCAAGCTCCGATGCGGGCTACATCTCGGGGTCGAATCTGTTCGTAGACGGCGGCTGGGAAACGACGGGCTATCCGAACCTGCAGCCGTTCACGTCGCAGCTGACGGCGCAACAGTAGTAGAAGACCGGCGGCCGACGCGCCAGCCCGCGAACAGCCCGATCAACACAATGACGACCGCGCCGATCGCAATCGCCTTCACGATTGCACTCGCGCGCATCATCACCATGACCAGGTCCATGTAACCGGTCTGCCAGAACCCCCACTCTCCAGCCAGCGTGCTGGCGAGATTGGTGTCGCCGGTTTCGAGCACCACGATCGCGTCGCCGTTCTTGGGGTTCAGCCGCACCGAGGTATTGATCGCCGGATCGTTGCTGCCGTCGTGGCCGACTATGAAGTCGCCGTCCTCGAGCGGCGCAAACAGAAGCACGCCGAGTCCCCATATGTCGGCGCCATACAGTTTCGCGTGCGGCTGGCGCATCGCCTGCACCGTTTCGGGTTTCAGCACGCCGCGCCCGATCGGCTCGCCCGAGGGACCGATGAAGTGCGCCTGAACGAAGCGCACCATGTCGGCCACACTGGTGTACAGCGAGGCGGCCGACTTCGCCCGGAACTGGTAGTGAATGGCCTCGCCGCCGTTTGCATCGTAGAACGTCGCGACGTCCGGCGTAGACGGATCGACCGTGAACGTCGAGCGGGTCATTCCCAACGGATTGAATATGGCGTGCTGCAGGTACGCCTCGAACGATTGCCCCGTTACTTCCTCGATCAGCAACTGCAGGATCAGATAACCGCCGCCGGAGTACTGCCACTTCGAGCCGGGCGGATTGCCGACACGAATCTCCCCCGAATGTCCGGGCGACGCATCCGGATGCTGCAGATTTTCTTCGAGGCTCGGCAGTTCGACATCCGGGGGAAATCCGGCGAAACCGAGCCCGTCCGTCAGACCCGCGGTATGGCTAAGCAGGCGTCGCACCGTCACGCCGTCGTTGTCGAATTCGCTAGGCGGTAGCTGCCAACGGGTGAGATAGCGGGACACCGGCGCATCCAGATCGAGCTTCCCCGCGTCGACAAGCGTCATCACCGCCCACGCCGTTATCCACTTGCTGAGCGAGGCCACCTGGAACAGCGTCTCCGGCCCCACCGCATCGCCCACCGAAACGAAATACTGATCGGACGCAACTCCGCGTTGGATCAACGCAAACGCGACGTTGCCCTTGTTGCGCGAATCGATCAGTTGCTTCTCGGCGCTCAGGAATGCAGCCGCATCGCCCGGCGGCGCCAGCGCCCGATGCCACCAACCGTCGACCGTGCTGATGAACACGAACGCCGCCCAGGCCACCACGGCCAACAACGTTGCAACGGCGATTGCAACGCGCGGATGACGGCGCAGCATCTTTACACGTTACCCAGCACGTGAACCACGCACACCGCACCCACGCCAACCATGTGCGCGAGGCCGAGCCGCGCGTTCGCGTGTTGCCGAATCCCCGCTTCGCCGCGCAGCTGCCTGGCGATTTCGGCGATCTGTCCGATGCCGGTCGGGCCGATCGGATGTCCCATCGCTAACAAGCCGCCCGAGGGGCTTACCGCCACCTCGCCGCCGATGTCGAACGCGCCGCTGCGCAGCATTGCCGGCGCTTCGCCGTTGCCGGCCACACCCATGGCTTCAAGGTAGAAGATCTCCTCTACGGAGAACGCGTCGTGCAATTCGATGATGTCGAGATCGGTCGGTTTGATGCCCGCTTCTGCAATTGCCTGCGCGGTGGTCTGCCGGGTCAGTTCCGCATCGAAGTTGGACGACTCCGCGTAAACGACTTCGGTGCGCTGCGCGGTCGACAGCACGCGCACGCAGCGTTTGCGATCGATGCCCAGGCGTTCGATCGCGTCTTCAGATGCGACGATGGCGGCTGCAGCACCCTCACCTACCGGGCAGCACTGCAGGCGCGTAAGCGGCCCTGAAATCGCCGGGTCGTTCAACACGTCGATCAGCGAGCGCGCCTGTTGCCGTTGTGCATAGGGGTTGTGCGCGCCGTTGCCATGGTTCTTCACCGCGACACGCGCGAAGTCTTCGGGCGAGGCGTCGTGTCGTTCCATATATCGCTGCGCCAGCAACGCGAAGTGTGTGAACGGCGCGATGCGGCCGCCTTCGATGCCGCGAATGCCGGTCTGCGATCCTGCCAACGGGCGCCCGCTCGGCTTGTCGACGCCGACGGCCAGCGAAACGTCGGATACGCCCGTGGCAACTTCCAGCGCGGCCAATCGAAACGCGGTCGACCCGGACGCCGACGCATTCTCCACCTGCTGCATGGGAATGCCGGTGCCGCCCAGGTGCCGCAACATCACGCGCGTCGAGGCCATGCCGAGCAACGCGGTGCCGTGGTAAACGGATTCGACCGCCGGCCAATCGATTTGCGCATCGCGCAGCGCTTCCCGCACCGCCGCGAGACCGAGCACCGGGTACGGCGTTTCGGTGAGGCGTTGATACGGATGCAGACCGATGCCGACGACATACACCGGGCGAAACGCGGAAAGCGGTTTGGTCATGCGCGTGCTCCCGACAATGTGAATCGCAGTTCGAGCTTCGCTGCACCGCCCTCTGCTGAAACAGGCGCCGGATGCAAACGACCATCCACCCGCGCGCCGATCCGCATCGCGGAGTCGTCGGGTTCAACCATCGTCGCACGCAAGGTCGGCCCCGCATCCAGCGCGATCTCACCAATGACGAACGGCGCCGCGATGTTCTTTGCCTGGTGCATGTGCACCGTCGCGTACGACGAGAGCGTGCCACTGGTACTCAATTCGACGTTGCTCAAGCTGGCCGCAGTGGCGCCGCACCTTTCACAACCGTAGCTCTGGCGCGGGAACGCGACGTAACCGCAG
>CAZLDA010000484.1:0-2767 GCA_964557875.1 uncultured Pseudomonadales bacterium
ACCGACCTCGAACACGGCCCCGGCGGCCACCTCCTTCGGTGCCGTGAGAGTGGCGGTGACGGCATCGATGCGGATCGGCGCGGAGGCGAGCGTGCGATAGCTGCCGCCCATGTGGTATCGCACTACGTAATCGCCTGCTTCCTCGGGCGCCTTCACTTTCACCGGATCCGCCTGCGCGTTTGCGAGTGCATACGCGTAGTTGCCATACGTCCTGTCATCACTGCCGACAGGGTCGATACTGATGAAATCGGCCTTGTTGCCGGGGCCGGTCCATTTGATCGCAACTCGACTGCCTGCCGGCGCGTGGTCCGGACCGGTCAGCGTAACCGCTTCATCGACGACCTTTACGGGTGCGCTGCCGATGACGCGATAGTCGCCGGCCATGTGGTAGCGGACCACGTAGTCGCCCGGTGCATCAGGCGCGCGGATTTTTGCCGGACTGCCCTGGGTTGCGTACGTATACGGTCCATACGACCTGTCCGGAGCGCCGGGTTTATCGATGGAGATGAAATCGGACGGCTGCTTGGGGCCGATCCAGGTGATCGAGAGTTCACCCCCCACTCCGACCGTTGGTGCGGGTTCGAGCGTGGCGGAGACGTCGGTGACCTTGAGCGGAGCGCTGGCGATGACGACGTATTCGTCGGCCAGGTGATATCGCACTACATAGTCCCCCGGCGTGCTCGGAACCTGAATGTCTACGGGGTTGGCCTGTTTGGGGTATGCATAAGGGCCGTAGTTGATGTCCGGTGCACCAGGCTTATCGATGCTGATGAAATCCGCCGGTGCTCCCGGCCCTTTCCAGCCGACAGACAGTTTCGCACCGGCGGTGATTTCGGCGGGCACCTCGAGGCTAGCGTCCGCCGCGTATGCACGCATCCCAGAAAGACATGCAACCAGCACAAAGAAGCAGATTGCCGACGTTCTACTCATGTCGCTCTCCCGTGGTGGCGCCATCATGATTCAACCCGGCGAACGGCGCCAACGTGTCGGACGCTTGGACGGTAGAACGCCCTCCGGCCGTCGCGTAGACTGCGCGCGTTTTGTCGCAGCGAACTGGGAAGCCGACAAACGTGGACGGCGCCATCGGAGTTCCAGCTCGGGCAGATTTTCGGCCGGGGGGAAACCGACCAGAGTTTGGGCCCGACGGGTACTACACCGTCGAGAAGCCGGAGTTCGGTTCAGCCCGTCACTGCGCCTGCAAAGGATGTTCCTGTTCCCACAACTAGCGCTAACAAAAACAAAGAGGGGCGAATCGATGGCCGATCACCGAAAGGGCGAACCGCCGGACAAGCACTTTCGCAGCGACCGCGTCGTGATGGCGCGCGGCCGATGGTTCGTTGTAACTCGGGAACGCATCGACGTGGGCCCGTATGCCACGAAGGAGGCCGCCGAGCAAGCCGCGCAACAGCTGGGCCAGGCGCTGGATGGTGTCGACGATCCGGGTATCGCGCTTGCGCTGATCAGCGAGTTCGTAAGGCGCCGCAACGCCGGACTCGATTGACACTTAGCACCGCATGGGCGAGCAACCTGCACAGGGGCCAAACGAACAGGCAATCGCGAAGTTCGTAGCCGCCAATCTCGGCCACCAAACTACCCGCATTGCGCGCACCGACGCGTTCGCCACGAATGCCGTTTACGAGGTTGACGTCGACGATCGGCGTTTCATGCTGAAGGCATCAAGGAATCGCGATGCGCTGCGCGCTGAAGCCTGGGCTTGCTCGCGTGCGGCTAGCGTCGGTTTCCCTGCACCGGAAGTGCTCGTTGACGTACAACAGATCGGCTCGGATACCGCTATGGCGGCATTCGTGATGAGTCGTGTCGCCGGCGACCCCATCACGAATGGGCATGTGGCATTTCGCGAATTGGGAGCCGCCGCGCGGCGTCTGCACGAGATCAAGCTGCCCGGGTTCGGCCCTCTTGCGGACGCTGTGTGGGATCAACGCGACAGGTTCACGTTGCACAGCCGCTCCTGGCTCGCGTTCCTTTCGAGCATCTGCAACGACACCCGTCGCCTCGCTGAAAGCTGCACGCTTGCATTTCCCGTCGCCGATGCCGCGGAGGCAGCGATCAACGCGCGTGCCGACGAGCTTGCGCAGGCGACCGGTTCGCTTTGCCACGGCGACCTGAAAACGAACCACATTTTTGTCGAGCACGGTGGGCTGACGGGCGTGATCGACTGGGGTGACGCGCTAGTCGGTGATCCTTCCTGGGAGATCGCGCGATACGCGCACCGTGGCGATGCGCAATCGCTTTCCCTGCTCCTGCACGGATACGACCCAGACGGATCGATGGTCGACGATCTGGCGTGGCGAATTCCGCTATACAGCTTACTCTGGCTGCTCGTCGATGCCGTGGTCGATCATCGTCTTGGCGGTTCTGTGGGAGCGTTGTTGAACGCGGCGATGCGGGACATCAAGCGACTCGCCCAGTTGCGTCGTCGATCGACATAATGGCGCCGTTAGTGGGCAGACGACCGCGAAAAGACGTTCAACACTATGACGCCGGCGGCAATGAGAGCGATTCCGACGATCGCACCGAGATCGAGCTTTTGTCCGAACATCACCCACGCGACCGCGGAAATCAACACGATGCCGACGCCCGACCACACCGCGTAAGCGACACCGACGGGAATGGTCTTCAGCGTCAGCGACAGGAAATAGAACGCCGCGCTGTAGCCTACGACGACGATTACCGACGGCAGAACGCGTTCGAAGCCGTCTGAAGCGCGGAGCGCAGACGTTGCGATCACCTCCGCAACGATCGCGAT
>CAZLDA010000484.1:2777-3602 GCA_964557875.1 uncultured Pseudomonadales bacterium
TGCCCTCTTTGCACCTTGAGCGCGAAAGAGTGTGGTGCGGCGTGCGGGGGGTTGCCAAGCATCAACTCGCACCACCTCCCAGATCGCAACACGATCCGTCTTGCAAAACTGTAGATTCTCCGTGCATCCTGACGACCACGAATGGGGGCAAACGTGACCAAGCAGAAATCAGCCGGTTCCGACGATATCGACGCCTTGGTAGCGCGCATCTTCGCGCTAAGGGGCGACCCGAAGGCACGAGTAGCGACAGGTCTCAACAAGGCTGTCGCGAAAGGTCCAAAGCGCGCCAGGAAGAAGTGATCCATTCAGGGCTTCGGTCGCGTGGACATCTTGTCAGCGCGGCTTGTGCCCAGGCTGCTTCCCAACAACAGCCTTTTTTGAATCAGACGGTTGTGCCTGATTGCCATCTGGCTCTCGGTATGTCCTGAGACTTCATTCGCATGCTCAAGCGGTACTCGCGTTGCAAGCTGAGGTGATCTGGGCTTTATGGAACCATAGCCTCGCGTCGATGGCTGAGCACTAGCGCAATCAGCTCACCGATGTGCTCCGCTTGGAAGTTCAGGTGTTCACAATCACTTCGTAGCCAACACGAGTCGACGGGTGTCCGTACCCGGAATCGAGTAGCTAGCTAAGGCTCCCACTCTGGTGCGCGCATCCGGTAATCCGCGGGCAACTGAGACGTGCATCACAAAATCCACGCTCGTTGGGGCTTCTCCTACAGGTGCATTAGGCGCCTACTTACACACGACACAGCAGTGAGCCAGTGACACTGGCTTCGTGTGTTTTGGGTATAGCAAATGGATTGGCTTGCCGGTGCTGTTTTCG
>CAZLDA010000485.1:0-3602 GCA_964557875.1 uncultured Pseudomonadales bacterium
CTTCACGACCACGCGTGGGCGCGATACGGCTAGCTCGTAGCCCTCGCGCCGCATCGTTTCGATGAGGATTGCCAGGTGCAGCTCGCCGCGGCCCGATACGCGAAACTGATCCGGATCGGCGGTTTCTTCGACGCGCAGCGCTACGTTGTGCGATGCCTCGCGCACCAGGCGCTCGCGGATCTGGCGGCTCGTCAGATACTTGCCTTCGATGCCGGCGAGCGGCGAAGTGTTCACGCAGAACATCATCGACACTGTCGGCTCGTCGACCGTCAGCGGCGGCAACGCTTCCGGATTGTCTCTGGCACAGAGGGTGTCGGAGATGTTGATGTCGTCTACGCCCGTCACGCAGACGATGTCGCCCGCGCGCGCTTCGTCCATTTCGACTCGCGCCAACCCCAGGTGCCCGAGCACGGAAAGAATCCGGCCCGATCGAGTGCCGCCGTTGCGATCGATCACGCTGACGGGCGTATTGGTGCGCACCGATCCGCGGGCAATGCGTCCGATTCCGATCACGCCGACATAGCTCGAATAGTCGAGTGAACTGATGCGCATCTGAAACGGACCTTCCGGATCGACGTTCGGCGCCGGGACCTTTTCCAGAATCGCGTCGAGCAGCGGCTTCATGTCCGATGACATGTTTTCCGGATCGAGCCCGGCGGTGCCTTGCAGCGCCGAGGTGTAGATCACCGGGAAGTCGAGTTGCTGTTCCGTTGCGCCGAGTGAATGGAAGAGATCGAACACGAGATCGACGACCTTGTGCGGGCGAGCGCCCTGCCGATCCACCTTGTTGATGACCACGATCGGGTTGAGGTGCGCGAGAAACGCTTTCTTGGTCACGAAGCGCGTTTGCGGCATCGGTCCATCGACTGCGTCGACCAGCAGCAACACCGAATCGACCATCGACAGAATCCGTTCCACCTCGCCGCCGAAGTCGGCGTGCCCGGGTGTGTCGACGATGTTGATCTGATAGTCCTGGTAGCGAATTGCAGTCGTTTTCGCGAGGATCGTGATGCCTCGCTCTCGCTCCAACTCGTTGCTGTCCATGATTCGATCGGGCGCGGCTTTGCGCGCGTCGAGTGTCCCTGTCTGCTGCAGCAGACGGTCTACCAGCGTGGTCTTGCCATGGTCTACGTGCGCAACGATGGCAACGTTGCGCAGCTTTTGTGCATTCATCGTATGGGTTACTTAGAAACGACGGGCTGTGGCTTCGTGCTAGACTTCGCGGCCCCTAAGAGGCTTGACGGAACGGGCACCTGCCCAAACGGGCGCGCATTATGGCTGAACGAAGAAAAGCTGTCGCGCTGATTTCTGGCGGCCTCGATTCGATGCTCGCTGCCAAAGTCGTAATAGAAGAAGGCGTTCACGTAGAAGGGCTGAACTTCTTCACAGGCTTTTGCGTCGAGGGGCACACCCACGCGATCCGCAACGCCGACCATACCAAGCCCAAACGAAACAACGCTCTGTGGTCAGCCGAGCAACTCGGCATCAAGCTCCACATCGTCGACATCTCGGAGCAATACAAAGACATCGTTCTGAATCCGAAGCACGGCTACGGCGCGCACCTGAATCCCTGTCTCGACTGCAAGATCTTCATGGTCGATCAAGCGCGAACGTGGGCCTTCATGGAAGAAAACGGTTTCGATTTCATCATCACGGGAGAGGTGGTGGGCCAACGCCCGAAGTCGCAACGCCGCGACACAATGCCGCTGATTGCCCGCGAATCGGGCGCAAAGGACCGACTGCTGCGTCCGCTGACTGCACTGAATCTTCCGCCGACGCTGCCGGAGCGCGAAGGCTGGGTGAACCGCGAGCATCTCTACGGATTTCACGGCCGAAATCGCAAGCCGCAAATCGAACTCGCGAATCGCTTCGGCTTCGAAGAGTTCGCACAACCCGCAGGCGGGTGCTGTTTTCTCACCGATGAAAAGTACTCGGCAAAGCTCGCCGACCTGTGGCGCGCGCGTGGCGAGCGCGACTACAGCCTCGACGACATCATGCTGCTGAAGGTCGGTCGACATCTGCGCCCGGCTGCGAACTACAAGGTGATCGTCGCGAGAGACGACGGTGAGAACAACTTCCTCGAAGGCTATCGAAAGCAGTTCATTTACCTGCGAATCGACAGTCACGAAGGTCCGTTGACGCTGCTTGACGGTCGTCCGTCGTTCACTGACATCGAACTCGCGGCACGCATCGCCGCTCGCTACGGTCAGGGGCGCAACGCCCCCATCGTGGAAGTGTCAGCGCATCATCCGAACGGCGTCGTTGAGAACCTGTCCGTGACCCCTATGCCACCTCACCAGATTCCGGACAGCTGGCATGTCTGACACTGAAGGCTACGCGGTCATCGCTCTCGACACGCGCGGCCTCATTTGTCCGATGCCGGTGATTCGGACACAGGATCGGGTCAAGACGTTGCCCACCGGCGCGGTCCTCGAAATTCTGTCCACCGACCGCGGCGCGCTCCACGACATTCCGGCGTGGTGTCGGGTTCATGGTCATGAAGTGCTCGAAACACAGCAGCACGATCGGGAGGTGCGGATCCGGGTACGCGTGCACCGTCCTGATCGGGCCGCATCACCGACCTGATCGATTATGGTGCGTCGACTAAATCGCGCACTATTTTGATGCGTACGTTAGCGTCCACTTACCTGTCGAGGCGCTGTAGACCTGCTCATTTCCGTGGCATGACTATTGCTCTCGGAAACCGCTAAGATACCCAGCCCCTTTGGGGGGCAGTCGCCTGCTGGGGGCGGGCAGCGTACTCCCTTTCAATTTAGAACAGCTCTCACAGCACACCGAATCTAGGAGCGGTAATCCATGTCTGAAAACACCCTGAAGATGATCAAAGACAACGACGTGAAGTGGGTCGACTTGCGATTCACCGATCCTCGCGGCAAGGAACAACACACGACCTTCCCCGTGAGCGCCGTCGGCAAAGACAACATCGAAGAAGGCTTCATGTTCGACGGCTCCTCGATCGCCGGTTGGAAGGCAATCAACGAGTCCGACATGATCCTGATGCCCGACGACAGCACGCCGGTGATCGATCCGTTCCGCGACGAAACCACGTTGAACCTGCGTTGCGACATCATCGAGCCGGGCACGATGCAGCCCTACAGCCGCGACCCGCGGTCGATCGCAAAGGCGGCCGAGGCGTATCTCAAGTCGAGCGGCATCGGCGACACCGCATACTTCGGTCCCGAAGCCGAGTTCTTCATATTCGACGACGTGCGCTGGAAAGTGCACATGTCCGGCGCTTCGTATTCGATCGGTTCGGAAGAGGCCGCGTGGGAATCGAACGAAGCCTACGAGAGCGGCAATATGGGTCACCGGCCGCGTATCAAGGGCGGCTACTTCCCGGTTCCGCCGATCGATTCTGCTGCCGACATCCGTAACGCAATGTGCAGCACGATGGCAGCCATGGGACTACCGATCGAGGTTCATCACCACGAGGTGGCAACCGCCTGTCAGAACGAAATCGGGGTCCGTTTCAACACGCTCGTGAAGAAGGCCGATGAACTGCAGATGTACAAGTACGTCGTGCACACCGTCGCGCATGCCTACGGCAAGACGGCGACGTTCATGCCCAAGCCCATCGTCGG
>CAZLDA010000486.1:0-3602 GCA_964557875.1 uncultured Pseudomonadales bacterium
TGGTCGCAGGCACCGGGTCACGACGATCCTCAACCCGGCGCCGGCGCGACTGCTGATTGCGCCGATTGCGAGACGCGGCGTGAAGCGCCAGTTGATGGGCCACGGGATCGGGTTGCACTCGCCTGACGAGATTCACGCCATCGCCGCCAGAGACATCGGCGCGGTCGCAGACGTTCTCGGCGATAAACCGTATCTGATGGGCGACACGCCGACGGAGATCGACGCAACGGCTTACGGATTGCTCGCGAACATCATGCTGGTGCCCATCGCGAGCGCGACGAAGGACGCTGCGCAACGCCGCATGAACCTGGTCGACTACATCGAACGGATTCGCGCGCGTTACTTCGCGTAGCCGACCGCGCGGCTAAGGTCGCGAACGCGCAGCGCTGAGAATCGCTTCTGGATCGAGGAGGTCGGGAAGTTCTCTCGCAATACGCGATTCGAGATCTACCAGTCTCGACTGCTCCTGCCGGACGAGGTCTTGAAAGCGCGGATGCGCTGCGATGCGGTGGAACACTCCCTCGTCGTCGCTCAGTACACCGACGATGCTCAACACGGGCAAAGACCACGAACCGGGACACATCGCTCGCTCGAACAGCGCAAGCGTTGCGGTGTCGTCGTCGGAGAAGCAACTGAAGAGCGCGCGCTCGAGCGGCATCGCCATCGGCGCGACCTCTTCCGAAAAAAGCTCGGTCAACCTCGCAGCGAGGCGCGCTTCGAGATCCGCATCCGCTGCCTGTCGAGCCACCACCAGATAACGCAGCATGGCCACGACCCAGTCGAAGCTCACCATACGAAGCGTCCCAATTCGGCCGTATCGCCCCGGGAGTACCGATTTCATGGAGAAAAGCGTCTCGAAGGCAGTGATGGAACGACGCAGATTGTCTGCCTGCGCCGAGTTGTTGCCCGCGGCGTGTGCTGCGTCTGCCTGCAACGCGTAGAGATGAGCGTAGTAGTACGGCAGCAGGGCGCTCCGTGGAGCTTCAGATTCCCAACGACCAAGCAAGGCCGCGAGGCCATCGACATGCTTGCCCCACAAAAGCTGCCACCCTTGAAACATGTTGGCGCCCCGGTCGATTCCGGAATGCTCGATGGCGGCCAACCAACGCGAAATCAGATCGCCACAACCTGCCGTAGCCAGGTAGTTCAGAAGCTCAGCGACTTGTGCTGGGTTCGCGCGGCTCAGTGTCACCGCGCGGTTCAATTGACGCAGGCCGGAGATGTTGTCGACACGGGCGAAGTAGGCGAGCGCGAGGGCTTGCTCCGCAAACGGATTGTCGGGCGCCGCTTCGCGCACCGGTAGCGCCATTGCAAGTGTCTCCGCGCCGCGCCCCTCGTCGCTCAGCATGTCGATGTAGTGAGTGATGTACGTCGTCGCAGCGAGCGGATCGAGACGAAATGCTTCCGCCCAATGCGACGCGCGTTCGCGGTAGTCCCGCGCTCGGTTGGCATAGAGTTCATGCAGCATCACGTTTCCGGGATCTGCCTTTAGGCCCTCGACGAGATAGGGAACGCCGACTTCGCTGAGCCAGTTCCCCTCGTCCATGCTCACCTTCCACGCCATAGCTACGAGACCGGACGGCACGTGGCGATCCAACTCCAGGGCTCGTTGTGCGTACCGCTGGACCTTCGGCCTCACGTCGTCCCAAGTCGTCGATGGCGATGCGCGCCGGAGGTGTGCGTACGCCATCGCGAGCAGTCCGAACGCATCGGCATAGTTGGGATCGAGTTCGATGGCACGCTCGAGATGTTCGATTCGAGCCGGCGCCGCTTCCGCTCCGCCGAGGCGAAACGCCTCTGCAGCCCTCAACACGCAGTCATATGCCTCGATGCTCTTCGTGCGCGCCTTCGCGAAGCCGGCCAGGAGGGCAGGGTCGAGGCGCACCCGCAACTGCGTCGCGATCGAACTCGCAAGCTCGTCCTGCACAGAGAAGATGTCCGTCAGGTTGCGATCGTAGTTCTGCGACCATACGTGCTCGTCGGTCGCGCCGGCAATCAGCTGAACCGTCATTCGTATCCGATCGCCGGCACGCCGAACGCTGCCTTCCAGCACGTGTGAAACGCCAACGTCCTTCGCCATTTGCGGCACCGTCTTACCAGACTGTGCAATCGCAAGTGATGTAGTTCGGGAAATGACGGCCATCCCATCGATGCGCGAGAGCATCGCGAGAAGGTCTTCGTGCACGCCCGCGACGAAGAAGCTCGTGTCCTGAGAATCCGACAGATTCGTGAAGGGGAGCAGTAGGATGGAGGGACGGTCGGTTGCGGCTGGAGCTTTCAGTCGCGGCTCTTGACCAACCCTCGCCCCGAAATACACGCGCACCGCGTCGGCAAAGATCTTTGCAGAGGCGCCTTGTGCGACACCCGCGAGCTGTATGCACTGCAGCGTGCGGAATCCGATGGGCAGCTCGACTTCGTCCAGAAGCACCGGCAGCAGCTTCGCCGTCTTGAGACCATGGTGCGCCTCTTCCCGCACCCAATGAGCGTCGACGGACCTGTGTGAAAAGACCGCCACAACACAGCGTGCGTCGCGAAGCGCCTGGCCGATCGACTCGTCCCAACGCGCGCCGGCCTGGATACGTTGATCCCACCAGACACTGAGACCCTGACTCTCGAGCGCGGCAACCAGGGGACGAACACGCTCCCGGTCTTCCGATGCGTAACTTACGAAGATGTCGCCCACCTGTTTCGCCTCGCCGCGCTCGGTGAGAGCTCCCGAGCGCAGCGTAGCAGACGCCGGTGGGGCAGCGTGCGTTATCCGGCTGGCGACCGAATGCCCTTTTGCGCCGCCCGATCGTTGCTAGAGCTTCAACCCGCTCGGTCCCTCGAACGACGGCAGATTGAAGTAGTCGCTGAAGCGCTGGATCTTGCCGTTCTCGATTTCGAACACGCCGTTCACCGGCAGATCGAAGCGTTTGCCATCTCGCAGCATGAAGTGATCGATGCGCTCGGCGAACACGAGGTCGTCTTCTGCCGCGATGCGCACCGTTTCGAGCGTCAGTATTTCAAAGGTGCTGAGGAATGCCTCGAAGATCGCGAGTATCCCGGCGCGCCCCTTGATCGGCGCCACCGGCACGTTGTGATAAACGGCATCGTCGTTGAAGCAACTCATGATGGTTGCAATGTCGCGACGCTCCCACGAATCGAGGAACTTGACGACCAGTGCTTTGGATTCAGCTGCAGACGTAGAACGCTTAGCCATGAAACTCTCCCAACGTGAAAACGGATTGATCGAGGCGCGTCACGCACCGCTTACCTCTAAAAAGCCGACAGGGTCGGCCGCGCGCGTTTGACGAAACCGTAGAACGCATTCGATGGCTCAGCGCCCGCCGCAACATATTCGCTCTTTACCCGCGCGAGTGCGTCGTTACGCCACGGCGCATCGGAGCCGAGCATCTGCGGCATGCCGTACAGTCGCGCGGAGTTGCCGGCGAGAATCGCACTCTTCACGGCGCCGTCGCCTTCGCCGAGTGCCGCATAGCCGTGCGACGCGCGCATCTCATCCGGAATTTCGATCCGGCGGAACGCTTCGATCTGCCATTGCGGCGAGCCGTACCACACGGAGTCGGTCCCCCAGATCACGTGATCCACGCCCATACCTT
>CAZLDA010000487.1:0-3593 GCA_964557875.1 uncultured Pseudomonadales bacterium
GTGAGCACGCTGGAACCGGTAATGGCACCACGCTCGTCGCGATTGGCACGTCGCTCGCCAGCATCATCTTCACGAGCGCTGCTGCTGCGATGACGCAGATTCGCGCGCGTATGGTCGATTGGCAGATCGTCCGTCGATTCACACCGATGGTGATGCTTGCGAGTTATGGCTCCGGCTTCGTCGCATCGATGTTGCCGCTTGCAACCTTGCGCACGCTCATCGGCGGATTTCTCGGATTCGTTGCAATCGTGATGCTGACGAACTGGCGGCCCTCACCACACCGCGTATTGCCTGGGCGCGCCGCGTCGGCGGGGATAGCTGCACTCGCTGGTCTCGTTTCCGGCATCGCGGGTATTGGCGGGGGCAATGTCGTTGTACCGACGCTCGTGTACTTCAACGTGCCTGTCCATCGAGCAACCGCAACGGCGAGCGTGCTTGGTTTCCCGATCGCCATAGCCGGCTCGTTGGGGTACGTTACACGAGGTTTAGGTGTCACCAGCTTCGGCGAAGGGTTGCTGGGTTACGTGTACATGCCTGGTCTCATCGCGATCGTCTGCACGACGATCGTGTTCGCACCGATCGGGGTGCGACTCGCTCATGGATTGCAGCCGTTGCCGTTGCGCCGCGCGTTCGGTGCATTGCTTGTTCTCGTCTCCATTCGGATGTTGTGGAGTGCACTCGACCCTTAAGGTCGATGCTGCGTCAGACCTCAGAGTCTGCCGCGTTCCAGAACTCGTGCAATGCTTGCGGGAGGTGGCGGCTGGTGACTCTGACGGGCTGCCAATGGCGCGGCAGATACTCGCGATACTCGGGTGACAGAAATCGTTTGTCGATCAAACACACGATGCCACGGTCGGTATCCCGCCGGATCAATCTTCCGGCGGCCTGCACCACACGCGTCATCGCGGGTTGTTCGTAGGCGAGCGCGCGACCGTAGCGTTCGCCGAAGCACTGTGCGATTTCGTTGCGCTCGAGCGTCGGCGGCGGCAAACCAATCCCGACGACGGCAATTCCGATCAATGCGCCGGCAGGAAGGTCGATCGACTCCGTGAACAAACCGCCGAGTACGGCAAAACCGACGATGCGTCGATCGCCGCGACGATAGGCTTCAACGAACTGTTCGCGCAGCTCCTCCGACATTCCGCGCGTTTGACGTATCACCACGCGGTTCGGAAATCGCGACTCGTAGAAATCTGCGACTCTGTCGAGATAGTCGAACGACGGAAGCGCGATCAGGTAGTTGCCTGCACGCGCAGCAACCATCGCTTCCAGCGCGTCCGCAAGAGGCGGCAAGGTAGCCGCGCGTTGACGAAACAGCGTGCTCACGTCGGGCACCGTGAACACGCCGAGGTGTTCCTCCGGAAATGGCGACGGAAGGCGCAGCGTGCGTGCGTCGGGCTGGCCGTGCGCGCGTCCGATCAGCTCGAACGGTGAGACCGTTGCCGAGAATCGAATGTGCGCCCGGTATTCGTTCAGCGTTTCCGCAATCGCCGCGCTGGGGTCGAGACACCGCACGTCGATCTCTATGGCGCTTCCGCGGCCGCGCAGGAACACCGCGAAGTGAGCCCGGTCGTGCCATGCCGCCACCCGTAACAAGCGGAGCAGCGCAAACACCAGTTCGGTAACGCCCGCATCGGTGGAGCGTGACTCGATATCGGTGGTCAGCGCCTCGAGCAACCGCTCGGCCGCACGCATGAGAGGGTCCGGTAGTTCGATACGACATTCGAATGCGTCGCGGTCGAGGCTGAGTGCTCGCGTGGTATCACGCCGCAACGCCACGATACGTCGATCGAGCGCCGTCGCGCGCTTGGCCGCGTCGCCAGTCAGTTGCGTAAGGGCGCGCGAAACCGCACCGCGCGTGAACACCGTCGACAACGCATCGCGTACGCGATCGCCAAGCTGGTGTGCTTCGTCGATCAGCAGAGCAATTCTGTCAGCCGTAATGCCGGCGAGACGTTTGAGCCGGACGACCGGATCGAATACGTAGTTGTAGTCGCAGATCACGACGTCGGACCACACTGCCGCATCGAGCGACAGTTCGAACGGACAGACGCGATGCGCGCGCGCTACCGCTTCTATCGCGCTACGAGTCATTGTTCCGACGGCGAGCAATTCGGCGACCGCCGCGTCACAACGATCGTAGTATCCGCGTGCGAACTCGCAGACCGCGGGATCGCATACCGGTTCGGACATGAAGCAGATTTTCGCTTTCGCCGTAACTGTTAGCCGACGTACAGCGTCGTCCACCTCGAGTAACTTCATTGCGGCTTCCGCGGTTGCCTGGCCCGTGGCCTTGGAACTGAGGAACACGACCCTGTCGGTACTGCCCTGCCCCATTGCCATCAGCGACGGGAACAGTGCGCTCAGCGTTTTACCGCTTCCCGTCGGTGCTTCGAACAGCAAGGCGCCGCCGTCGCGAACCGTTCGGTATACCTGCGCAGAGAGCGCGCGCTGTGCCGGACGAAAGCTCGGAAACGGAAACGCGAGATGTATGAGACGGTCGTTGCGACGTAGCCGATGTGCTTCGAGTTGTCGCAGCCACTTCGCCAAACGTGCGCAGCACTGCTGCAGAAATGCTTCGAGCGCGACGGAGTCCATCTCTTCTTCGAACGGCGTTGCAGCACTCGAATCGGGATCGCAATACAGCAGACGAAGGCGCCACGGCATTTCACGGACTTGCGTGCGCGCCAGCAGCGCGGCGTAGAGACGTAATTGCCCGAGGTGCGCGCTGCCCGCCAGTGCGAACAGCCGATGCGGTTCCATTCGCGAAGTTTTGAACTCCTCGACGATGCCCTCGTGCGGATCCCATCCGTCGGCTCGGCCAGTGAGTTCGAGTTCAACATCGTCTTCTTGCCAGATCGCTCTGACCGATGCCTCACGCTCGTACGTCGTCGGACGCGTCCGTTGTATGCGTTTCTGCGCTTCGATGCCTTCCTGACTATCGGTGGACTCTTCGAAGCGAAAGTGGATGTCGCCGGTGCGGCAGGTCAATTGAGCAAGCGTGCGAATCGCAATCTTGAGCCGCGTCGCCACTTACCACTCCACCCAGAGGACGTGCGCGGGCACGTCTGCGCGCGCGAAGAATTCGAACCACAAACGCTGTTCGCGGCGCAGTTGATCACCCGGCCCCTTCACTTCGATGAACTGATAACGCCCTGGTCCGAAGAACAGCGCGAGATCCGGGAATCCCGTGCGCGTCTGTTCGAGATCGTCGAGCATGTAGTCGAACATCGCCGTCCACGTTGCACCGGGCACTGAATCGGTTGCGCATTCGATGAGCTGCGCTTCGAAGGCGCGCCAATCGACCAACGCGCTGTTGACGCCGCGCTTCGCTTCCGCAGTTTTGCGAACCGCGCATGCAAGCGAGCCCGGTTCACGCAGCTGCTGCAGCCTTGCATCGATGAGCGACGCACGCGTGCGGCGGAAGTCGGACCAGTAAAGATCCGCCGGGCGATTCTGATACGCATTCACGAACGCGGCTTCAGCCGGTGCAAACACCACATCCCAGAGTGCAATACCCAACATGCCAAGCGGAAGCCGGTTTTCGAGATGACGGCCGGTTCCACCATTGCGCGTCAGCGCCATGAGTGCGG
>CAZLDA010000488.1:0-3586 GCA_964557875.1 uncultured Pseudomonadales bacterium
GCACTCGCCGCAATCGTGATGGTGGCCGAGCGCGTCACCGTGCCGCCTGCGCCCGTGCACGCCAATGTATAGGTCGCTCCGCTCGTCAAAGGTCCGACCGTTTTCGTACCTGAAACGGCTTGCGCGCCCGTCCAACCACCACTGGCGGTACAACCGCTCGTGTCGGTGCTGCTCCAGGTCAGCGTGGAGGTGCCACCGCTGGTCACACTTAATGGCGAAGCGGCGAACGACAGGGTCGGTGCAGCCGCCTGCACCGTGACGGTTGCCGTCGCAGTACTCGTACCGCCGGCACCCGTACACGCCAGCGAGAAACTGGAGTTCGCTGTCAACGGACCCACGCTCAGACTTCCGCTGACGGGTTTCGAACCGGACCACGCACCGGACGCGACGCACCCGTCCGCGTTTGTCGCCGACCAGGTGAGGGTCGACGTTCCACCGCTCGCGATTGACGTTGGCGTCGCGGTCAACGAGGTAACGGGAGCAGACGCCGACGCAGAAGGTGCTGTTGAGCCTACCTGCACGGTCGTGTTAACCGAAGTCGTTCCGCCGGGACCGATACACTGCAGCGTATAGGTTTGGGTAGTCTTGAGTGAGCCAGTGGCATACGTGCCCTGCGTCGGCTTTCGGCCGCTCCAACCGCCGGACGCCTTACAACGCTGCGCGTAGGCCGTCGACCACGACAGGAGACTTGAACCGCCGGTGGCGACGGAATTCGGGGCGGCCGCTAACGAGATAATCGGGGGCGGCGAGTTGGTCGGTTGAGGGGCGGCTTCTGAGACCGCAGCGACCATCGACAGTAACCCCGCCAGCACCAACACACGCGGCGCGCCGCGAATCCGTCGAGATTTCACTCGATTCCTCCCTTGTTGTGCGTCAGTCAACCGGACTTCGCACAAACGATCCGCAGACAGCCGTCCCAGCTGTCCGACGTTTTGTAATTCGGATCGATGGTACTTGTAGGGAAATTGCGAGCGCGTGAACTGGTCGTGGGTTCTGCGACCTTTATGCAATCAGGAGGACGAAATCAGACGATGAACGGTCAACCTTCTTGATTTGTCGCCAGCGATTCCGAGTGCGAGCAGGCCGCCGGCGAACAAGCTGAGCGTGCAAACGCGGCCTTCGGCGCACACAGCTTCTGCTCGCTGGCCCCGGCCGCAGAGAGATCGTGGCCATGGTTGTCCCGATCAAACACAAAGCGTTTTGCGGTTACCGTGTGGGTTATACCGGGTTTCGTTTGCGCTTCACGGGAGTCTGAAGACAGTACGTGTTTTCAGCGAGTTGGTGGCTCCGCCTGTTGGACTCGAACCAACGACCCGCTGATTAACAGTCAGCTGCTCTACCAACTGAGCTAAGGCGGAATACGGGAGCGCGTCAGTTTAATCGGCGAGTTCCGATTTGCAAGTGCGGTCGCCTCGGGCACGAACTCCCGCCTGTCAGCAGTGTTCCGCACAGCGTGCGGTGAGGGCTGCCAGGGAGGGTAGAATCGCAACAGCCCACGAAGTTGCCGTCATGCCGCAAGCAGTCAACGAATTCAAAGTCGTAGCGAAGTACAAACCGGCCGGCGATCAGCCCGAAGCCATCGCCAAGATGATCGACGGGTTGGAGTCGGGTCTCGCGTCGCAAACGCTGCTGGGCGTGACGGGCTCGGGCAAGACATTTTCCATCGCGAACGTGATCGAAAGCGTCAATCGACCTACTCTTGTACTCGCCCCGAACAAAACGCTCGCGGCCCAACTCTACGGCGAATTCAAAGAGTTCTTCCCGCACAACGCCGTCGAGTACTTCGTCTCTTACTACGACTATTACCAGCCCGAAGCCTACGTCCCATCCTCTGATACCTATATAGAGAAGGACTCGTCCGTAAACGCGCACATCGAGCAGATGCGGTTGTCCGCCACGAAGGCGATCATCGAACGGCGCGACACCATCATCGTCGCGTCGGTCTCTGCTATTTACGGTCTTGGCGACCCCGGCTCGTACTTGAAGATGGTGCTGCACCTCGATCGGGGCGATCGGGTGGACCAGCGCTACATCCTCGTTCGGCTCGCGGAACTGCAATACACGCGCAACGACATGGCGTTCCAGCGCGGCAGCTATCGCGTACGCGGCGACGTCATCGACGTGTTCCCGGCGGAGTCCGAGAAGGAAGCGGTGCGGATAGAGCTGTTCGACGACGTCATCGACAACCTGGCGGTGTTCGATCCGCTCACCGGCGAAGTGATCAACCGCGTGCCGCGTTTCACCATCTTCCCGAAAACGCACTACGTAACGCCGCGCGAGCGGATCATCGCGGTGCTCGACGATATCAAGGACGAGCTGTCCGATCGGCTCGCATATCTGAATTCTCACAACAAGCTCGTTGAGGCGCAGCGCCTCGAACAGCGCACGCGCTTCGATCTCGAGATGATTCGCGAGCTGGGCTATTGCAGCGGCATCGAGAACTACTCGCGTTATTTGTCAGGGCGCAAAGCGGGCGAGGCGCCGCCGACGTTGTTCGATTACTTGCCGAAAGATGCGCTGCTCGTGGTGGACGAATCGCACGTGACGGTTCCGCAGATCGGCGGCATGTTCAAAGGCGACCGGTCGCGCAAAGAAACGCTGGTGGAGTACGGCTTCCGTTTGCCGTCCGCGCTCGACAACCGGCCGCTGCGTTTCGACGAGTGGGAAGCACTCGCGCCGCAGATGATCTTCGTGTCGGCCACTCCGGGGCCGTATGAGGCGAGTCATGCGGGGCAGGTGGTCGAGCAGGTGGTGCGGCCCACAGGGTTGGTCGATCCGATGATCGAGGTGAAGCCCGCGTCCACGCAGGTGGACGATCTGTTCCAGCAGATTCAGGCAACCGTGGCGCTGGGCGATCGCGTGCTGGTCACGGTGCTTACGAAACGGATGGCCGAAGACCTCACCGAATACCTCGACGAACACGGCGTGCGCGTGCGCTATCTGCACTCCGACATCGATACCGTCGAGCGGATGGAGATCATCCGCGACCTGCGCACCGGCGAGTTCGACGTGCTCGTCGGCATCAACCTGCTGCGCGAAGGCCTGGACCTGCCGGAAGTGTCGCTGGTCGCGGTGCTCGACGCAGACAAAGAGGGTTTTCTACGCTCGGGTGGTTCGTTGATTCAAACTATCGGCCGCGCAGCGCGAAATCTGCGCGGCCGCGCGATTCTCTATGCCGATCAGATGACCGGCTCGATGCAGCGCGCGATCGGCGAAACCGAACGGCGCCGCAACAAGCAGATCGAATTCAACGCCGCGCACGGCATCACGCCGAAGAGCATTCAGAAATCGGTGGCCGACGTCATGGAAGGTGCGCGTGCGCCGATGCCGGGACAGTTACCGAAGCGCAAAGACGGCGACCTGAACAAGCGCATTCGCGCCGATCTGCCGGCCGATCCGAAGGCGCTCGGCAAACTGCTGCGCACGATGGAAGAGAAGATGCTGCAGCACGCGCGCGACCTGGAGTTCGAAGAGGCCGCGCATCTGCGCGACGAAATTCACGCGATTCGCGCGAGAAGCCTACTGGCGGGATGACTCGGCGCTGCCGTTCTCCAGCACGCCTTCCCATTTCGCCTGCACCGCGCTT
>CAZLDA010000489.1:0-3578 GCA_964557875.1 uncultured Pseudomonadales bacterium
TCTCGCCGCGCAACATCCCGAGATCGTCGCGCAATTGCAGGCGCTGCTCGATGCACACAACGCCGAACAAGCCGCGCCGATGTGGCCCAGCGTGATCGAATCACCGCAGCTGATCGACAAGACTAGTGCAGAAGCGTACGCACCCGGCGACGACTACGTGTATTGGCCGAACTGATAGAGTGCCTCGACGGATTGCACGGAGCGACGCGCATGGCCGACGAGATCCTCTATGAAGAACGCGATGGCATCGCAATCATTGCGATCAACCGTCCGGACAAAAAGAACACGCTGACCGAAGAGGTGGTGCAAGGCATCGCCGACGGCATCGACCGCGCTGCGCGTTCCAAGCAGGTCGCCGCAATCGTGTTGCGTGGTGTCGGGGATACGTTCACGGCCGGTTACGACCTCACGAATCGAGGTCGTTGGGACCTGCCGTACGGCGCACCCGACATCGACAGCCGCGAGGGCGCTTGGGATCCGGTGAAGGACTACCAGTTCATGGGCAACAACGTGCGCCGCTTCATGCGCATATGGGAATGCCCGAAGCCGGTGCTCGGCGAGATCAAAGGCTGGGCCATCGGCGGTGCCACCGACCTCGTGCTCTGTTGCGATCTTCTCTTCATGGCGAGCGACGCGCACATCGGCTATGCCCCGAGCCGCATCTACGGCACGCCAACGACCATGCTATGGGTGTATCGTCTCGGGCTCGAACACGCGAAGCAGTTTCTGCTCACCGGCCGCGCCATCGACGCAGCCACCGCCCATCGCATCGGGCTCGTCTCGTACGTGGTCGAACCGGGTGAACTGGCCGCCTTCATCGAAGCCGAGGCAATGCGCTTCAAACACATTCCGGCGAATCAGCTCGCGCTGAACAAGCTGCTGATCAACCAGGCATTCGAAAATATGGGGCTGCGCACCTCGCAGATGCTCGGCACGTTCTTCGACGGCGTGACGCGCCATACCGAGGAAGCGGTCCGCTGGGCGGAGTCGTTCGACGAGAAAGGGTTCAGACAGGTGATCCGCGAGCGCGACGCGCCGTGGCAGGACTATGGCGAAAAGCCGAAGGAGAAGTGATGGGGATGAAGAACCGCAAAGGCTTGTGGTGTTGTTTGCTGATCGTTCTGTCCGGTTGCAGCGCGACGTCGCTGACGGATTCGTGGCAGGCGCCCTCGTTGCATCGTCAGGCGATGGATGACGTGCTCGTCGTCGGCATCTTGTCGAACATGAACACGACGAACCGCATTCTGTTCGAACGCGGCTTCGTCGATGCGCTGAAGGCGAAAGGCATCAACGCGGTGGCGAGCTACGAAGTGCTCGGCCAGGGCGCGCTGACGCGCGAAGCAGTAACCGCATTCGTAAAGAAGAACAACATCAAATACGTGCTCGCAACACGCTCTGGCGGCGCGGAAGTGGTGAAAGAGCTGGTTCCGGAATCGGTGTACACCTACTACACGTACGCGGGCTACTGGAGCGGCTACGGCACCACGATGATTCGCGAATCCTATGTCGATACGAAGACCACGTTCGTGCTGACCACGTCGATCTTCGATGCACGAACGGAAGAAGTCGTCTGGGTAGGCCGCAGCAAGACGTTCGAGGTGAGTTCGATTTCGTACGAAGCGAGCGAACTGGCGCGCCAGGTGGTCAAGTCGATACGCTGACGCAAAAGGTCGAGTTTCCGGTACTCGACGCCGACGTGCGGGTAGTGATCACCGTAAGACCGACAAAGTACCTTGCGGTGGAACGCGGCATGACGGAGAAGGAAGCGATCGCGTTCATGAAAAGAATGGAGCAGCCGAAGTAAACCCGCGCGCCCCCTCTTTTAAACAAGACAGCTCTCACACGAAATGAAGGTGGATTCAGTGCCCCGCTTCCGCATGCCCATGTTCCGAACGACCGCCGGCGTCATGCGCATCGTCCTGTTGATGGCCCTATGGGGACACGCGTCGTGCGTTCACGCCGATGCAGACCCACACCCACTCGCGCCGCCCGATCTGTCGAGTCCACGCGCCACGCTCACGAATTTCCTGAGCCTGATGAACGAGGCACATAGCCGCTGGACGCCGGGCAGCCGCAGCGAACAACAGCGCACGGAACGTAATGCGATTGCGCAGGTTGCATATCAATTCTTCGACCTGAGCGACATCGCCCCTGCGGTTCGCAAAAACGTCGGACGCGAAGGCGCGGTTTATATGAAGGAGATCCTCGACCGTGTGGAGTTGCCGGCATGGGAGCAGATTCCCGACGCCGCCGCGGTCGAAGCCGCACCCGAGCGCCTCTCGCAATGGACGATTCCGAACACCGAGATCACGCTGGTGCGCATCAAGGAGGGGCTGCGCGAAGGCCAATGGGTGTTCAGCTCCGAAACGGACGAGCGCGTTGCGGAGTTTTACGAACGCGTGAAGCACGTGGCGTATAAGCCGGGCGCAACCGAAGGGCTGTATGACCTGTTCGTTTCCGAACCGGGCTGGATGATTCCGCGCGAGTGGATCCGGACGCTGCCGGGATGGATGCAGGCGCGCCACGGCGGTCAGGCGGTCTGGCAATGGGTCGCGCTGGCGCTGACTCTCCTGCTGACGGCCGCGCTCATGGTGCTCATCTATCGCGTGACACGCCGCCTGGCAGGAGGTCGGCACGGCACGGGCTATTACCTGGGCGCGGTGTTCCCCGTTTTCGCGGTGGCCCTTCCACAAGCGGCGACCGACTTTCTGTCGGAGCAGGTGTTCATTACCGGGCGGCTGTTCGAGGCGGTCGACTTTGCACTCGATCTGGTTTCACTCGGCGCACTGATCGTGGTGATCCTGAGCCTGACGAACCGTATTGCCTCCGCGCTGACGGCGCTGCCGTGGTCGAAGGAGCGCCTGCTGACGGCGCAGCTTGCGCAATTGGCGGTTCGCGCCATCGGCGTAGTGGGCGCCCTGGTGGCGGCGTTCGAGGGCGGACGTTATCTCGGTGTACCGCTCACCACACTCGTTGCTGGCGTCAGCGTGAGCGGTCTTACCGTAGCGCTCGCCGCGCAGGATACGCTGAAGAACCTGTTCGGCAGCCTGATGATTCTGTTAGACCGGCCGTTTCAGGTAGGCGACATGATACGAATCAAAGGACACGAAGGCAGGGTGGAGTCGGTGGGCCTTCGCTCCACGCGCATTCGCGACGTCAGCGGACACCTCGTGAGCATCTCGAACGAAGAGATGGCGCGGCTCGATTCGAAGAATCTCAGCAGTCGAAGTCACCTTCGACACCAGGACGTGCTCCGCCTTCGCGCCGATACACGACCCGAGAAAATTCAGCGCTTCGTCGAGTTCGTTCGCGGAATTCTCGAGAACCACGAAGGCTTCGATCCTCAATCCCCCCCTAGCGTGAGGATTGGATTCGGCGACGGCGCCGTGACGGTCACGATCACCTACTTTTACGGTTCGCCGAGCAGCACTGCTTTTGCGGCATTCAACGAGCAGATCACACTGCGGGTTCTGCAACGGCTGCAGGACGACGGCATTCAGCTTGCGCCGACCGTAAACGCCGCGCAAAGCGATGGCGGATCTGCACGAACAGGCGCATGAAGCGCCTGGCCATGCCGC
>CAZLDA010000490.1:0-2131 GCA_964557875.1 uncultured Pseudomonadales bacterium
CGTTCTGTCTTCGCCATTCACCACAGAGTCGATGATGCTAAGCCAGATGATATGGAGTTCCGTGCCCTGGCTGAATGTCGCCAACTGTTTACTGGCAGCGAGATAGGATTCCGCCTGCAACCGCAGCCTCGCATCTACGGGTCGTATGTCGGCACTCAAGCTAGTTAATACGATCGTGGCGCAAACCAGTACCGGCGCAGAGACGACACCTGTAAGTCGCAAGATCAAGGCAGGTCTTCCAGTACGGGGTATCCACGAAACGGCAGCAAAGGATAAGCCGAGAATCAGCAACGATCCGTAGATGCTCCCGAGACGCTGCGCGAGACTCACCAACGTTCGAAATCCGGACCCTCCCAGATGTGCAACGGTAGCAATCACCTGCAAGAAAACGGCGAACGCGCAGGCGAATACAATCAACCACACTCCGTCGACGAACCAACGGCGATCGAGACGGGCGGGTAACGAATCAGTTCCACGACTCTGACGACTACCGAACCAGCGGGTTTGTGAAGTGATTGCCGACGCGGCCAGCAGCGCAACGGTTAGGATGCAGAGCGCGTAATACAAAAACGGTTCGTGGGCCGAACCCGCATTGATCGCCAGCCCAAACGCGGAGGCGTAACAGAGAGTGTGTCCTGGACGACTGAGGCGCGATCTGTCAGACACCAGGTCGAGTGCGAGGAACAATCCCGCACAAAGGAAACCCTGCGTCGCGTGAATCAGCGTGAGCGTGGGAAGAAGCACGTAACAGGGATCGAAACGAGAATCCGAAACTCTATTGGCTGTCCACCGGAGCGCACAGTAGCCCATCAGAACGATCAAGAACCAGGACCGCGAACTGAACGCGAACACCATCATGTCCTTATCCGGCGCGATCATCGTCGATAGAAAGATCCTCACAGGAAAAGCCAGCGTCGAACCGAAGTTGCCCATATCGAGTCGCAGATACGACTCCCTCAGATAGACGAACAAAACGGCGAACAGCAGCGCGGCTTGGCTTCGTTGATCGAGTGCAAACGACATCCCGGTCAGGCCCACCCCAACCAAGGCGGCGCCGACCAGGAACATTGCGAATACAGAATCCGCAATTCCGATGGCAAGATCGTGTTCGCTGCGGCGCAGTACGTCCGGTGGCGCGACAGCCCGACTAACCAGCCCCCACACCAAACGCGGCAGCTGATACTCGGCCATGTAGTTGGGTTGGATTGTCAGGTAATGTAACGCATCCGCAAGATTGGCGCGCTGCGCCTCGGTGAGTTCGTCAGGCGTGCGCGCAAGCCGTACCACCTGCCCCCTAACGTTTTCGAGATATGGACGGTAATCGTCGAGGGAATCCTTCACGCCGATGAAATAGAAATGGATCTCATCGCCACTCAAGTTCAAGTAGCGGTTCATGTGTGTAACGGAACCGACGCAGAACACCAGAAGTATCGCCATCGGCAGCGATACGCTCGCGCAAACGCTTCGTAACACCGTTCGTGCGAATTCAGGAGGAAGCATGCAGGTCCACCCCATGCTGAAGATTACATCAGGCACTCAGATCGCGGCGCAGCTCATCTAAACGTCGCGACGCGGTGCAGAATGTAGCTGGACACAATCGGTACAGCGACGCCAAAGGCGTGCGCTACCGCTTCCGCATGCTCGCGAGCATCGATCGCGGGGAGCACCCATCGAGCCAACACTAGACTGACGATCAGCGTCTGCACAAGCGCAAGCGCGTTCACCGCCAGATAGGTCGCAATCTGGCGACCAATCGGTCTCCCCTTTGCGTCGAAGACGTAATGACGCATCAGTATGAATCCAGCGAAGAGCCCCACACCAAATGCGCAGACGATCGCCCACTCGTACGACAGCCACATGCTGAACAGAAATCTTGATCCAAAATTCGCCACCGCGGCTGCGGCACCCGCACCCAGGAACCTGACGAACCTCAGTGAGTCGGACGCGTGTTGCGGGCGCGGATCAGTGTTGGTTGGAAGCAACAATGAATGCCTGTCGACCGAGGACTCTCCAGACAAAGGGGACGAGCAAATACAGCTTCACGAAGAGTGGTCCTTTCGGGAGCCGACTCTTTGTCGTGTACGGAAGAAAGCGCGGGATGTTCACGTCGATGCGCATCTCGAGGTTCTGC
>CAZLDA010000490.1:2141-3576 GCA_964557875.1 uncultured Pseudomonadales bacterium
TGATCAAAGAAATCCCAGTATTCGCCGGCCAGAAAACGAATGTTGGGTTGCAGAATCATGAGCCTGCCGCCGCTTCTGAGAATTCGCTTTGCCTCGCCGAGTGCTTCGAAAACCGCGGCCTTGCTCGGCAGGTGCTCCAAGAAGTTCGACATGAAAACCACATCTGCAAATCCAGACTCTAACGAGACCAGATTCATGCATGGCTCGTTGATGACTTCGACGTCACCGCTCGCGAACCGCCGCACGTCGGGATTCAGATCGACGGCTATCTTCCGTTTCGCTCGGATGTTGTTGATGAACTCACAGTAGCCGGCACCCACGTCGACAACCGTGTCGTCCGCCGTTACCCAGCGGGAGAAAAAGCCATCGCAAAGGACACGCCAGATACGCTCCTTGGCGACTACGTCGGCTGGATCGAAGCGATGTCGATAGAGCGTTTGCAGTTCCATCAGCAATCATCCAAGGCTTGTTGCGCGAATCTCGATCTAATCACGAACTTCGCGACCGTCAGCCAAAACCTCTTCCACCAACTTGCGAGCTGTCTGGATGCTCTCCGAGATCGATCGGTCCTCAGGGTAGTAATAAGACGTATCCGCCATGAAGAATCCCTCAACCGGTGTCCGCATGGGAGGGAGGAGACTATAAAAGTCCGGCGGACAGATGGTCTGTGCGAACTTGTATCTGTGGCAATGACGCGCCAGCACCCAGTCGTCAGTGAACAGTGGATTGAAGCGCGGAAGGTACCCGATGACTTCTTCGATCAGCTGATCGTTGCTCTGGGACCATTTCGGATGTGTTTGCGGCATGTAGACTGGCGCATACACGATGTGCTCGCCTTCAGGTGTTTCGGGTCCGGGGTTCAGATTCGAGTACTCGATTATGCCCGGTATCCCTATTCCGGGATCGCTGACATTCGTCCAGAAGTACTTCGTCAAAGACTTCCTGAGCTTCAGGATCACGCACGCGACCGGGATGTTCTCGATCCGACGGATGCGTTCTGCGAAGTGCAGCGGAAGATCGGGCACGAGTGACGGCACGTATTGAATCGGAGCTGTCGAAATCACTGCGTCACACGGGAGCGTCTGATCGGCAACACGTATTCCTCGGACCTTGCCTTCCTGGGCGATGACTTGATCGATCCCGGCCTTCAGGTGAATCCGGCCACCTCGCTCGAGAATGGATCGCTCCATCTGGGAGAGCAGAGTTTCAGACCCGCCCTCGAGGTAGCCAAGGCTCTCCTGCAGCAGGTTCTTCCGTGACAATGCGACCCGCTTGATTCGCGTCGCGATCCAGGCTGCCGAGAGATTTTCTGTGTATTCGAAGAACTTCAGATAAAACGTACGGTCCCAGAGCGTTTCGTATCCGGATTGACCCAGCCATTTCCGCAACCAAGCTGTAGCTCTGACCTTGTCCAGACTCGACCATTTGCTGGTGT
>CAZLDA010000491.1:0-1748 GCA_964557875.1 uncultured Pseudomonadales bacterium
AATTCAAGGAACTATATGAGTCGCATACTCCTCGCTGTTTTCGCTCTGTTCATGGTTGTGCGACTGACCGCGACGAGGTTTGCCGCGTATTCCTCGGCGGGGTACACGACGGACCTTAAGAGTTGGTACCGAGCTTGGGCGCGTGACAGCTCTCAGCACCCGGCCACAGCAGTCGAACTCCGCCACATGCTCGAAACGTACCGACACACTCGGCGCACACTCCCGCGGAATGATCTGCCCGATACGAAGCCGGCGGTTCGCGAACTCGACACACGCCAACCTGCCGCTGTGGCCGCGCGCTAGGGCACCGGATGTCGAGTTTCCATTCGAACGTCGTTACCTGCCGCACCACGACCGCCGTCACCGCCAATGAACCGCGGAAGGGTCAGCCATCTCGAGGCGAGCCACACTACGCGTGCAGGCGTAGTGTGGTTAATCGGTTCGTTTTGTGGGCTGTTGTTTGCTGGCTATCGGCGCGACTGCCATGTAGGCGGGTCTTCTGCAACTCAAGATGAACCTGTTCGGCCAGCGCGGCGACGCCGAATCGCGAAGACAGCGAGCTAGGGTTATTGGGACTCATCAGACGTTGCTGGCGATGCATTGGTGCCCAGGGTGGGCAATCCGGTGAATCTGGATCGTTTTTTGAATCAAGTAGTTAGCTAACGTCCTCACCCTGCTGCGCGCTTCCATACGGTAATCCGTGGGCAAATCCACTCACGGAGTAAACACCATGACCAAGAAACCGAAAGACGACGGCGCTCAATTCGAGCACGTCTACGACGATCTTCCCTCGCGGTGCATCTCCAACATCGACGCAGTCGTTGCGTTGCTGCAGGAGGTGGCCATCGAGGACGACTTCACCGAACGCGCTCGTTGGGGCGCTCATCTCGCCGGGGAGGTTGCGCGCGAAGCACTGAAGCGCCTTGAACACGACCTGAACCGCGGCAACGTCCGAGCAATTGGGGGTGTGCAATGACCAGAGACGAGAAGATCGAAGCCGAGGTACAGCGCATCGTGGCGTTGCCAGACGACGAGCAGGCGAATGAGATCCTAAGCAAACTCGGCCAGCTACCGGACGACAAACTGAAGGACGTCATCGCGTACATGCGCGACATCGTGCAGCAGGAGTCGAAGTAACAGCGCGGCGCCCGGTTTCGATGACGGGCGCTTACAAACTCCCCGTTACGCCAGATCAGCGCCACACCGTAGGCTTGAGGTTCCATTGCGAACGCATTGGTCCACCCGCTGAATCGATCTGGAGTGCCGTCCTTGCCCCTCGCACGCGTTCTGTGTCTCGTACCAGCGTTGGTTTGGGCGTCAATCGCGCAAGGCGCGCTCATCGTCGACGTGCAGTCATCTAGCAGCGCCGGAACCACGATCTCCCTGGATACCGGCGTCTACAACGTGAGCTTTGTTGGAATCGCCGACGGGGGCGCGTATGACGCGTGGAACGCCTGGGGACCCAACGGTTCAACTGAGTGCGGCCCCGTCGCCGGTTCTTGCCATACCGGTTGGTTGAATGCAGTGAATGTCACGGTGGATGAGGTAAACGCCTTCTACTATATCGCCGCACCGTTTCCGCGTAACGATGGCCCGGCGGCCATAGAAGCGATCTACGCCACTGAACTCGGATCACTTTCCGCCTATCAGGCCCAATTCAATTCCTTCGTCCTCTCGCTGTTACAGCCCTCTCAGGTCAGATTCTGGATTCTTGACACTGCCTACGGGGACAACTTCGGTGGTGTGTC
>CAZLDA010000491.1:1758-2919 GCA_964557875.1 uncultured Pseudomonadales bacterium
GAGCTTGAATGCGACGAGTGTTCCCGAACCCGGCACCCTCAGTCTGCTCGTTGGCGGACTGCTTGCCTTCTTCGCTATGCGGAAAGGACGACGCGCCACGGCCTGATCCACCGCCGCGCCCGGTCTGGTCGACGGGCGCTAATGCTTACATCGCACCCACAGACGAAGTGCCCGACACCAGTCGTAGTATCAGTTCAGGACGTTTGTTGAGACACGGAGTTCTCACCGGAAGTAACTGGGGACCTGTGAATGCCAAACATAGACAAATCTCGTCGGAAGTTCGTTCAAAAGGTTGCCTACGCGGCACCGATGATCGCAACAATTTCTGTCATGCCATCAATCGCTTCAGCGGGTTCCGTTCGCCATTGCAACAATGGCGTGGGCAACGGTGCTGACTGCCTGCCGCCAGGCTTAGAAAAGAACGGCAAGCTGTTCCTAGACAATGACGATCACGGTGGCACGCCGGGTGATCCGCAGAACCAAGGTGGCCCATTCGGTCTCGCGAAGAAAAAGCGTCACTAACGGGTTGTGCGTTTCAGAGATAGATCGAAGCCGAAGTGCAATGCGTTGCGGCACTGCCTGACAAAGAACAGATCGATTGAATGGTTCCGAAGTTCGACGCGCTTCAGGAAGACCGCAAGGGTTGAAGTCATTGCGCGCCTGCGCGAAGAAAGCGCCGAATCGAAGTAGCCCCAACGCGCCTGATCTAATCGACGGGCGCAATTACCTGCGGGAAGTTGGAGCGGGACGACCGTTCGACGGGCCAACTCCTCACTGGACGTGAGACGCTTTCTTTAAGCTAGCCCCGCATCGCAAGACTCTATCAGGGAGAGGCTGAGTCTCTGTTCTGGGTTTGTTGTCTGCACAACGCGCCCGGTTTCGACGATGGCGCATTCGCCGCCCCATTTGGTCGACAGCCCGCGCCTTAATGCGGTTGGCTAGCTTGAGTAGCGTGTCGCCCCGTCAGGTCGACGGCGCTCCCACCCTGTCCAGCAAACCTCTCCCGGCCAGTTTCTCGGCTAGATAATCCCGGTACTTGGCACGTATGTCGTGCATCGGCTTCGGCAACGCGGGATCGAGGCGCTCGAGACTTTTGATGCTCCACCGGTACTCTTGTAGAAGCATCTTGTCGTCGAGTTCAGATACGGCAGCCATGCTCGC
>CAZLDA010000491.1:2929-3574 GCA_964557875.1 uncultured Pseudomonadales bacterium
TCAGGATGGTAGCTGTCGACGATGCGAAAGTTGTGACTCGGTCGCAGGAGTTACAGATCGCTCACACCGATTGGCAGTGTGCTTACAGTTCAGCCGCCCCGATGGGCGCCCTATCCCTACCCGCTATTCCTTCCGATCGAAGAACCCGTTCCAGCCATCATCGTTCCGCGCCGCCTCAATTGCTCGTTGGCGCATCTCTTCCGGGAACTCTCGGTCAGTAACGACGAAGCTGCGCTTATCGTTCCACCCGCTGACGTGTGGCCAGATATTCATCTCTGCCAACTTCGCCAGCATCACGTCGATGTCGCTCGTCTCGAGCAACTCCCTCAAAGCCGGCATGCCGAGCATCACGAATGATTGCTCGCCCTTGCGTCGGCCGCCTCGCCGACTTTTTGGTAGCACACGATCCATTCGTGAAGTCTGCATCGGTGCGGAACGAATGTCGCAATTGAACAGACCATGGGGCCGGTGCATGCTTCTCCATCAGCGGGAGGGGTATGCGCGACGACCTGCGAAATCGACTTCACGAAGTGCTACGTAGTTTCGCGATCGGACAGCTGAATCAGAAGCAAATCGCGATAATCGGTGGCCTGATTGCGACGCTACAAGCAATCGACGATGACACCGCTGCAATAATGTGGCTGG
>CAZLDA010000492.1:0-3556 GCA_964557875.1 uncultured Pseudomonadales bacterium
GTGATCATCTGTCCGTCCAACCCGTTTGTGAGCGTCGATCCCATGCTGGCCGTGCCGGGTATGCGCGAGCGGTTGAAACGAATCGGCGTACCGATCGTGGCGGTGTCGCCGATCGTCGCGGGCACGGCAATCAAGGGTCCCACGGCCAAAATGATGACGGAGCTTTCGATCCCGAACGATGCGGTTTCGGTCGCGCGACACTATCGCGGATTGATCGACGGGTTCGTCATCGACCAGCAGGATGCTGCGCTCGAACCGACGATCGCCGCGCTCGGAATCGCAACTGTAGTTACCCAAACCGTCATGCTAAGTTTGGCCGACCGTCGGCAACTGGCTGACGACGTATTGCGATTCACCAGACGACTGAAGTGAGGGGATGACCGTGTGGGCGGTTGTGCCGTTGAAGAACATCCGCCACGCGAAGCAACGCCTCGCTCCTTTTCTCACGCCTCCCGAACGCAGCGAGCTGATGCTCGCGATGATCACCGACGTTCTGACGGCCCTGACGCACACACCCGGCCTTGCAGGCATTCTGCTGGTCTCTCGCGCGCCTGAAGCAACCGAATTGGCCCGCGCACACGGTTGCGAACTGTATGCGGAAGCGGACGGCGCCGATTTGTCGGAGTCGGTACAGGCTGCCGGTGGATACTTGGTTGCAAACCGCGATGCCGCAGGAACATTGATCGTCCCCGGCGACGTGCCGTTGATCACGCCTGCCGACATATTGGAAGTACTGACCGGTCACCAACAGTTCAGCCTGGTCCCGGATTCCGAAGGCGACGGCACCAACTGCATCGTCTCCTCACCACCGAATCTGATTCGCTATCGCTTCGACGGCCACAGCTTCAAACCGCATTCGGAAGCGGCGTTCGGCATCGGCATTACGCCGCGGATCGTGCGCAACGAGGCCTTCGGAATAGACGTCGACACCCCGCGCGATTTGTCCCGCATTCTCGAGCGCCCGGGCTCCTCTCGGACGCGCACTTGCTTAGAAACAAGCGGTATAGCAACTCGTTTGGCGCATCTGCATAATCGCTCTTCCGCGATTTAAATGGTGACGTTTCGTCGGCCGATCCCGCGGTCCCCAATGCGAACCCCTGGCCGCCTACCAAGAAGGGCCGTACGGAGAAGTCATGAGTACATCCACCGATCCAGTGCTGAGCGATGCACTGTTGGATGCAGCGCTACAGGACCAATTGCCTAACGATCGCGACGCACTGACGCTCGCATCCGAAACCGATACCCGCAAACTTGCATCCGTGGCCGCGCAATTGCGCGACCGCGGCTTCGGCAATCTCGTCACGTATTCCCGCAAGGTGTTCATCCCGTTGACGCATCTGTGCAGGGATGTGTGCCATTACTGCACTTTTGCACAAACGCCGAAGCACATCGGTGCACCGTTCATGCCGATTGAACAGGTGCTCGAAGTGGCGCGGCAGGGCAAAGCGCTCGGCTGCAAGGAAGCGCTGTTCACGCTCGGCGAAAAACCGGAGCTGCGTTACAAGGCCGCCCGCGAAGCACTCGCGAAGATGGGCTATGCGACCACCCTCGAATATCTGCACGCCGCTGCGAAGGCGGTGCTCGACGAAACGGGCCTGCTGCCGCACGCGAACCCCGGCACGATGACCGACGAAGAACTCGCGCTGCTGCGCCAGGTGTCGCCGTCGATGGGCATCATGTTGGAAACGGCATCGACTCGGCTCAGCGAAAAGGGCATGCCGCACTACGGTTCCCCCGACAAGGTTCCCGAGGTGCGGCTCGACACGTTGCGGCGCGCGGGAGCGGCGCACGTGCCATTCACATCGGGCATTCTGATCGGCATCGGCGAGACGCGCCTCGAACGCATCGAATCGCTGCTGGCTCTGCGCGCAGTACACGCAGAGCACGGCCACATTCAGGAAATCATCGTGCAGAACTTCCGCGCAAAGGAAGGCACGAAGATGCGCCACGCGCCGGAGCCCGACCTCGACGAACTGTTGTGGACCATCGCCGTAGCGAGAATCGTGTTCGGTCCCGACATGAGTATTCAGGCTCCGCCGAACCTGAGCCCGGGTGTGTTGCCGCAGATCGTCGCGGCCGGCATCAACGATTGGGGCGGTGTGTCGCCGCTGACGCCCGACTTCGTCAATCCCGAAGCGCCGTGGCCACATGTGGAGGAGTTGCGCCGCGAAACCGCGCGCGCCGGCAAGCTGCTGCACGAGCGACTCACCGTTTATCCGAAGTACGTACAGCGTCCCGAAACATGGCTGGCCGAACCGTTGCGTCAGCGCGTACTCGATCTGGTCGACGCTTCCGGTTTGCCGCGCACCGACAACTGGTCGCCGGGTGAAGCCATGAGCCCGCCCGCAGGTGTACTGGCCGCAATTCGTGGTCCCAACGTGGCCGCGTCTGCCGAAGTGGCGAAGATCATTGAGCGCGCGCAGCGCGGCGAAGATCTGACGGAACGCGAGGTTGTCAGCCTGTTCAACGCACGCGGCGACGACTTCACCGCGGTCGTTCATGCGGCGGATGCCATTCGCCAACAGGTGAATGGCGACGTGGTCAGCTACGTCGTCAACCGCAACATCAACTACACGAACGTTTGTTATTTCAAATGTCAGTTCTGCGCGTTCTCCAAAGGGAAACTGTCGGAGAACCTGCGCGGCCGTCCGTATGACCTGTCGCTCGAAGAAATTCAGCGCCGCACGCTCGAAGGTTGGGATCGCGGCGCCACCGAAGTGTGTATGCAGGGCGGCATTCACCCCGACTACACGGGCGACACGTACGTCGAGATTCTGAAAGCCGTCAAAGAAGCCGTGCCCGACATGCACGTGCACGCGTTCTCGCCTCTGGAAGTGTGGCAAGGCGCCGCGACGCTGGGCATTCCGCTCGAGGAATTTCTCACGCGTCTCAAGGCGGCCGGCCTCGGCACGCTGCCGGGCACCGCGGCTGAAATTCTCGACGACGAAGTTCGCGCGATCATCTGCCCCGACAAGATCAATACGGCGCAGTGGTTCGAAGTGATGGATACGGCGCATCGGGTCGGCTTCAAGACGACCGCAACGATCATGTACGGCCACGTCGACAAACCCGAGAACTGGGCGCGACACCTGCTGCGCATTCGCGCGCAACAGCGCAAATCCGGCGGTTTCACCGAATTCGTGCCGCTGCCGTTCGTGCACATGGAAGCGCCGATGTACCTGAAAGGTCGCGCGCGCCGCGGCCCCACGTTCCGCGAAGCGGTACTGATGCACGCCGTTGCGCGCCTCGCGCTGCACCCGGTGATACCGAACATTCAGGCGTCGTGGGTGAAGATGGGCCATGAAGGCGTGATCGCCTGCCTGAACGCGGGCTGCAACGACCTCGGCGGCACGCTGATGAACGAGAGCATCACACGCGCGGCCGGCGCTGCACACGGACAGGAGACGTCGCCGGAAGAGATGCATGCGATGATCCGCGCGGCCGATCGGAAGCCGCGTCAACGGACCACGATGTACGACGACGCTTCGGCTGAACGCATCGCAGCGGGTCTCGGTGCCGAAGAACCGCGAACTGGAAAGCCTGACGCTGGACGACG
>CAZLDA010000493.1:0-3550 GCA_964557875.1 uncultured Pseudomonadales bacterium
AATCGCTTTCGCGAGCAGCGTCTTACCGGTACCCGGGGGTCCCACCATCAATATGCCGCGCGGAATGCGCCCGCCGAGTTTCTGGAACTTGCCCGGGTCGCGCAGGAAGTCGACGAGTTCCTGCACGTCTTCCTTTGCTTCGTCTACGCCGGCGACGTCGGCGAACGTCGTCTTGATTTGATCCTCGGACAGCAGCCGCGCCTTGCTCTTGCCGAACGCCATCGGTCCGCCGCGGCCACCCGCGCCGCCCTGCATCTGCCGCATGAAGAGCATGAACACCGCGATGATGATGAGGATCGGGAAGCTGGCGATCAGCAGCTGTGCCCAGATGCTCTGTTGCTCTGGCGCCTGACCGATCACGCTGACGTTGTGGTTGATCAACTCGTCCATCAACTTCGGATCTTCGATCGGCGGGCGAACAGCTTTGAACTCTTCGCCGGACTTGCGCTTGCCGATGATCACGAGACCGTTGATCGCGACTTCGTGCACCTGATCCTGCTGGACTTCGGAGATGAAGCTCGAGTACGTGATCTCTTCAGGCTGCGGACGCACGCTGAAGTTGTTGAACACCGTCAGCAGCACCGCTGCGATGATCAACCACAGAAGTAAATTTTTCCCCATATCGTTCAATGGGTTATCCTCACGAGTACGTAGGCGGGTTGAGTTGGAGCTTACTACACATCACGGGGACCAGCCACTGAGCGGGTGGTCCTGCGTCGAGGCACCCGTGAATCCCGTCGCAATCCCATAAACCTCTCTTGATTCAGAGCGCGACGCCGCAGGCTTGGCCAGCGTCACTTTTGCGAAGTACCGTCGCATCTCTTTGATCCACGCGTCGGTGCCTTCACCCTGAAACATCTTGACCACGAGTGCGCCAGAGGGTTTCAACCATCGCATCGCCGCCGCCGTGGCGAGTTCGATCAAATCCATTGCAGCGGCCTGGTCGGAAGCTTTCACTCCACTGATGTTGGGGGACATGTCCGACAAAACAAGGTCGACCTTCTGGCCGGCCAGTGCGTCGTCGACCGTCGCCTCGAATTGATCCGAGTAGATGTCGAGGCAGAGAAAATTGACGCCGCGCGGAACCGGCATCTGACGATAGTCCACGGCAATGATCCGACCTTCGTGTACACGTCCGGCAAGATATCGGGTCCAGCCGCCCGGCGCCGAACCGAGTTCGAGCACCGACATGTGCGCACGCAACAACGAAAAGCGTTCGTCGAGCTGCGCCAGTTTGAAGTGCGCACGCGAACCGAGACCACCCGCCGCAGCCTTCTTCACATACGGATCGCGGCGTTGCCGTTCGAGCCAGAGTTGGCTGGATTTCGTTCGCTTAGCCATATCGCGGTCAATATACTGCGCCGATGCTGACGTCCAAGGAAAAACGCCGCCTGCGTCAGGTGGCCCACCATCTAGAACCTGTCGTGACAGTAGCGGAAAAAGGCGTCACGGATGGATTGCTCGACGAAACGCGCCGGGCGCTGACCGATCACGAGATCATCAAGGCCAAGGTCAACGTGATTGATCGTGAGGCGCGCCGCGAACTCGGCGAAATGCTCGCTGCGCAATCCGGCTCGGAAATTGTACAGGTCATCGGCAAGGTCTGGGTTCTGTACCGCGCGAATCCCAATGCGAATCCGCGGTTGTCGAACGTGGCCAGATTCTCTTAGCCGGCTCCGCCGTCAGAGATGCTCCACCTTGTCGATCTCATACTCGATCGATCCGTTCGGCGCCCTCACTACCACGGTGTCGCCTTCCGACTTCCCGACCAGCGCGCGGGCAATCGGCGACATCACAGAGATCTTGTTCTGCTTCAGATCGGCTTCGTCTTCACCGACGATCTTGTAGCGCCTTTCCGCGCCGCTCTCGACTTCCACCAGCGTTACCGTCGACCCGAACACGACCTTGCCGGTGTGTTTGATCTTGGTGACGTCGATGATCTGCGCTTCCGAGAGCTTGCCTTCGATCTCTTTGATGCGACCTTCCGCGAAGCTCTGCTGCTCCTTTGCCGCGTGATATTCGGCGTTTTCCTTCAGGTCGCCATGTTCGCGCGCCGTGGCGATGGCTTTGATGATCTGCGGCCGCAACACCGACTTCAGGTGGGTCAGTTCTTCGCGGAGCCGCTCCGATCCTTCCAATGTCATGGGTACTTTCATCGCTCGATGCTCGCGTGAAGGTCCTGCAACCGGCGGACCTCATTGCCTCGACCAAATCGAATCGCAATGCCAAAGGCCTCGCCACCCGCCAAAGTGGTGGTGTAGCAGACTTTGTTCTGCAACGCGAGCCGGCGAATGAGCGCGGAATCCGTGATCGCCTGCCGCCCTTCGGTGGTGTTCACGATCAAATCTATCTTTGCGTTCTTCAGCAGGTCGGCAATGTCCGGACGCCCCTCAGTAACTTTGTTCACAACTTCGACAGACAGGCCGGCGTCCGCGAGCACGCGTGCCGTACCGCGCGTCGCTACCAATTCGAAGCCGAGATCGATCAGATCGCGCCCGAGAGTCGCCACGCCGGGTTGGTCGGACCTCTTTACGCTGAGCAACGCGCGGCCGCCGCGCGGCAACTTCTCGCCACTCGCGAGCGTTGCCTTCGCGAACGCCTCGGCAAAGCTGGCGCCAACACCCATCACTTCGCCGGTCGATTTCATCTCGGGGCCGAGAATCGGATCCGCACCGGGAAACTTGTTGAACGGGAACAAGACCGATCTGGCGCGGTATCTGCGCGACGCGTTCGTTGTGTCGAATTCTTCGCCAGCGAAACGCCGATGCACTTCGAAACGAACGGCACGGTGCGCGAGGCACGCGGATTCACTTCGAGTACGAACACGCGATCCTGCTGCACGGCCATCTGCACGTTCATCAATCCGATCACGCCCAGTTCGATCGCCATCGCCTTCACCTGGCGGCGAATCTGGTCCTGAATTTCCGGCGCGAGGCGATACGGCGGCAGCGAACACGCCGAGTCGCCCGAATGCACACCGGCCTGCTCGATGTGCTGCATGATCGCGCCGATGACCACTTGTTGACCGTCGCACACTGCGTCAACGTCGATCTCGATCGCTTGATCGAGGAAGTGGTCGAGCAACACCGGCGAAGAATTCGACACAACGAACGCATCGCGCAGATACCGCGCCAGATCGGTCTTGTTGTGCACCACTTCCATCGCCCGTCCACCGAGCACATACGACGGCCGAACCACCATCGGGAAGCCGATCGTGTCGGCCGCTTCGATGCCGGCTTCTACTGTCGCAACAGTGCGGTTCTCCGGCTGCAACAAGCCGACCTTCGTGATCATCTGTTGGAAACGTTCGCGATCCTCGGCCTGATCGATCGAGTCCGCGCTTGTACCGATGATCGGAACGCCTTCCGCCTGCAGTGCGTCGACGAGTTTCAGCGGCGTCTGGCCGCCGAACTGCACGATCACACCCGTGGGCTTCTCGATTTCGACGATTGCGAGTACGTCTTCGAGCGTCACCGGTTCGAAGTACAAGCGATCTGACGTGTCGTAGTCGGTCGACACAGTTTCAGGGTTGCAATTGACCATGATCGTT
>CAZLDA010000494.1:0-3525 GCA_964557875.1 uncultured Pseudomonadales bacterium
GCGGACGTCGGGCAACGACCACACTTGCGGTGCGAGATCTCGCACCGATTTCCTCAGAGCCAGCAATTGAGCTGCACCCGAGGCACCCCGCCGTGCATGCAACATGGCCCTTATCAATCAACCCTCGGGTACGAAGCGGGTAGCTGCCGGTGAACCCGGTGCGGAGTCGATTCGTTCGAGCGGGCTTGGTTCGACAACGAGGGGACGGTGACACGATCGGCGCCTTCGTCGCATGAGATATCGCACGGGTTGCACTGTCGCAGACAGGGCGCGGCTGCCGCTCATTGGACCATCGCCCCAATCAATCCCGAGACTTTTCGCCGACAAGTGCGTTCAGTTTGGGATGCACCCTGCGATCGTGGTCGCCCAGCGGTCATCAACTCGATCTCATCAACCCCTCAATCGGATTTAGATTTGGGCGATGGCCCAAATCTGCCAGCGCCGCAACGGCTCAACCGAGCAACGCCTCATGCGAACGCCGACGCCGATCGCGTCCCCGTCCCTTCATTGATGAACCAAGTCCGTTTGAACAAATCGATGCAGTGGGTTCGATTGCTATGTCTGCCGATGCCGATTCAACGAGACGCCTGCGGATTGAATAGGGCGCTGTTCGACGGCCGCTGGCGTAACTCATGCCTCCCCCAATCAGCAGCCAGACGGTCGAACGGGCGCAGACCTCAGAGTACCCGCCGGTCAACCTGGCGCTGCCGTTCTCAGCGGTGATGCGCCCGGAACCTACCGAGACTCCAGCGCCTCGCCGATACGCCGCCACAACTGCTGTTGCGCGAGCGTGAGCAACGGCGACGTCGGCACCGGAAACGATCCATACCCGATCACCATCAGTTCGTGCTCGAGATCGAACCACGCGAACTGGCCGTGAATGCCTAGCATCGCGAACTGCCGCCGCGGTTCGATCACCCAGAACTGGTTGCGATAGTGGCCGTTGGGGAATCGCACCGATCGCTCGACGGCATTGAACGCTCGATGCGCGGCCGCGTTCGGTGCGCACGTCTCTGCGATGAACGATTCGGAGATGACCTGTTCGCCTGCCAGGTTTCGGCCCTTGTTGATCATCACGCTCGCCCAGCGCGCGAAGTCGCGCAGCGTCAGGCTGAGTTGGCCCTCGGCGATCGGAAACCCGAGCGCGTCGGTGTTGAACCAGCCGACGGATTCGGCGCCGATGCGTTGAAACAGCCGCCGTTCGAGCAAGTGCAGGATCGGCTCCTGACACGCGTGCTCCACGGCCATCATCAGTGCGTTCGTCAACGGTGAGGCGTAGTTGAATAGCGCGCCGGGTTCCGCAACGCGCTGTGTCATGCCTTCCACAAGCCAGCGTCGCGCTCCAACGACCTCGTTGGCAGATGCCGGATAGTAGCCCACGGCGCGTGCGTAAGAATGGTAATCGCTGCTTCTGTCTTCGTACGCTTCCACGTATTTCAGGCCCGGGCTCATGTCGAGCACGTGTTGCAGCGTTACGCCGTGCCAACCTCGGATACCGCGAAGTTCCGGCAGGTAGGTGTCGAACGGCGCGTCCGTTTCCATTCGTCCGTGTTCCAGGGCTTGCGCGAGCAACAGCGTGGTAAGCGACTTCGTCGTGGAATGTTGTACGTGATGATCTTCGGCGGTCATGCCGTTGCGATACGACTCGTGCACCACTGCGCCGCGATGCATCACGAGCAGCGCGTCGTTGAACAACCGGCGGTCGAGGAATGTCGCGGCGGATAGCGGCGCACCGGTGAGCGGATCGTCGAATGCGAGTGCGTCGACGTCGAGCGAGCGAGTGGCGCGCGGCAGTGGAATCGCGGTGCCGGGTTCGAGATGCACAACTGGCATCATCCGGTCCATGTGCAGCTGGCTCAACGCGAGGTGCGGCGGATGGTCCCAGTTAGACCGATCGATGCCCAGCTTCGGGTCGATGACGCCGTCGACATAGCCTGCGGTGACGACGCGGACCATCGTGCGCGGCTCAGTCCGGGCGTTCTACGCGCACCGCGTACTCGCCGGTGAAGCGTGCCGCATCGTTGCCGTTCGCGCGCACGACGCATTCCAGGTTGAAGCGCGTCTTGCCTTGCGATTTCAGCCGCGCCAAAGCGTCCGACTGATCACTGAGAATGAACCGGCAGGTGGCGACGATCGGTTCTTTGACAGGCCGTTCGTAATGAATGTGGCCGTCGGCGATGACGATGCTGCCGTCGATGTGCCGCGTCTTCAGTTGCAGCCACGTCATGCCCCAACCGCACAACGCGGCTATTGCGTACAGGCTGCCGGCGAACGCGGTGCCGTGCACGTTGATGTTCGGCTCCAGTTCGGCCCGCACCACGAGCTGGTCGTTGGCGAAGTCCATCACGCGGATGCCCATCGCCTTGCTGATGGGGATCTCTTCGTGCCAGGTCTGTTCGAGTTCTGCGCAGAGGTTTTTCATGAGCGCGCAGTATACCGATCTGTGCGCGCTATACCCGCAGCAGTTGCGGCAATGTTGCGGCGTGATGTGTTGCCGCTTCGACGGACTTTGCAAAGGCGAGCAGTCGCGCTTCGGCGCGCACGGGTGCGACGATCTGCATGCCGATCGGCAGCCCTTCTTCGCCAAAAGAGGGTGGGCTGAAACCGGCCGGCAGCGACAGCGCGGGACAGCTCGTAACGGTTACGCGCGCGCAACTCTGCATCCATTCGAGATAATCGCGCATCGGCGTGCCGTCGATGTCTCTGGGATACGGCAGCTCGACATCGAACGGCAACACCTGCGTGGTGGGGCCGATGAGGAAGTCGTAGCGGGTGAAGAACTGCGCGACGCGGTCGTAAACGGCGCGACGCGCGGCCCACGCTCGATCGAGGTCGGCCACCGTCAATGCTTCGCCTGCAGCCAGATTCCAACGGATCGTGTCCTTCAGTTCGCCGCGTGATTCTGGTGGCAGCCCGGCAAAGCGTTCTCGAAACCCGTTCGCGCGCAACACGTGGAACGCTTCGGTCGCGCCGGAAAGATCAGGGCAGTCCAACTCGACACGTGCGCCAAGCGACTGCAACAGCGCACCGGTTGCTTCGATGCGCGACTTGATCACACGCGCCACCGGCAAACCGAAGTCGGCGGTTAGCGCAATGCGCGTGCCGCGCAGATCGAGCGGTGTAACCGGATAGAACGCGGCGCGTGGATCGGTGAACGCGATCGGAACGCGTGGGTCGTCGCCCACCAGCACCGACAGGAACAGTGCGATGTCGTCGACGCTGCGCGCCATAGGACCGAGCACCGACATGTCGGCCCACGGATTCAACGTCGGATACGAAGGCACGCGGCCGGGTGTGGGACGCAAACCGAGCACGTTGCAGAAACTCGCCGGGTTGCGAAGCGAACCGCCGAGATCGCTGCCGTCGGCGAGCGGCAACATCCGCGCCGCCAGCGCTGCCGCCGCGCCGCCACTGCTGCCGCCGCAGGTGCGCGTGGGATCGTAAGGGTTGCGCGTGGCGCCGAAGACGCGATTGAACGTCTGCGATCCGGCGCCGAATTCGGGTGTGTTCGTCTTGCCGACGACG
>CAZLDA010000495.1:0-3521 GCA_964557875.1 uncultured Pseudomonadales bacterium
CGCCGTGTACGTGGTGTCGGGACACATCGCGGGTCTCACCGACACGATGCCGCTGCGCATCGAGAAGCTGTTTCAGGAATACAACTTGCCCGGCTCGTTTGCCGTGGCGTCGCTGCTGACGCTCGTCGCGTTGCTGACGCTGCTCGCGAGAGTGGGCGTGGACCGGGCAGAGGCCGCGCGCATCAAGTCCGCGGCAGAAGGAACCAGCGAGTTACGTCCATGAGCATTTCCATCGACCGCGTTTCGAAGAAATTCGGCACCTTTACTGCGCTGGAGCGCGTCAGCCTCGACGTTCCGGATGGAGAGTTGCTCGCGTTGCTCGGCCCATCGGGTTCCGGCAAGACGACGTTGTTGCGCATCATCGCCGGGCTCGAAGTGGCCGACTCGGGAACGATCATCAGCGACGGCGAGAACATCACCGATCAATCGGCGCGCCATCGTAAAGTTGGTTTCGTGTTCCAGCACTATGCGCTGTTCCGGCACATGACGGTGGCGCAGAACATCGCGTATGGGCTGAAGGTGCGCAAGGCGCCGAAGCAGCTGATTCGCGAGCGCGTGGACGAGATGCTGCGGCTGATTCGTCTCGAAACGCTGCAGAATCGTTTTCCAGCGCAATTGTCGGGCGGCCAGCGGCAACGCGTTGCGTTGGCGCGAGCACTCGCATCGCAACCCAGCGTGTTGCTGCTCGACGAGCCGTTCGGCGCACTGGATGCAAAAGTGCGTCAGGAACTGCGGCAGTGGATTCGCCGATTGCACGACGAGATTCACGTGACCAGCATCTTCGTCACGCACGATCAGGAAGAGGCGTTCGAAGTAGCCGATCGAGTGGTGGTGATGAATCACGCGCGCATCGAGCAGATCGGAACGCCGCAAGAGGTTTACAACCATCCGGCGACGGCATTCGTCTATCAATTCCTCGGTAATGTCACGACGTTCCGCGGCACCGTTCGCGACGAGTGGTTTCAACTCGGCGACACGTCGGTGTATCTGCCTGTTCGCGATGAGGTGCGGAACGGCCAGGCCATCGCGTGCGTGCGTCATCATGATGTGAAAGTCCACCTCGAGCCGAGTGACGTTGCGCCGATTGCCGCGCGAATCACGCATGTGAATGCGGCCGGCTCGATCGTTCGCGTGGAGCTGGAACGCCTCGACGACAAAAGCCGGATCGCCGCTGAGCTGCCAAGGGAGAACGGCGTGCCGGCGCTGCATCCGGGCCAGCCCGCGTTCGTTGAGTTGCGCAACGTGCGGGTGTTCGCGAACGACGACCCGCCTGGGTCCGCGAATAGCGTGCTAGGTACCGCGGCGAACTGAGAGAGGGGTTAGAAACGGTTTTGCTGAGGCGCGGCGGCTACTAGAGCGCCTCCACCAATGCCCACGCGCGATCGGAGCGCATCCGGCACGCGTCCTTGAAACCGATCGCCGTCTCGGAGCTCGCGTTGCCGTCGAGCCCGCGTTTGTACACGCCCTGAATGATTGCGGCCGAGCGAAACAGGTTGTATACGACGTAGAACTTCCAGTTCTCGATCGCGCCGCGTTTTGCGAATCGGCAGTAGTCGTCGATGAACTCGCGTTCGGAGGGAATGCCGAAGCTGGCGAGGTCAGGCCGCGCGAGACCTGCAGTGGTGTACGAATCCGAGTGGTAGTCCATGCAGACGTATCCAAGATCGGCCAACGGGTGGCCCAGCGTGGACAGTTCCCAATCGAGCACCGCGGCGATGCGCGGCTCGGTGGGATGAATCAGCACGTTGCCCATTCGGTAGTCGCCGTGGACGATCACGGTCTCGTCGGCTTGCGGCGTGTGTTGGGGCAGCCACCGCATCAGGTTATCCATGGCCGGCAGCGCTTCGGTTTGCGACGCGACGTACTGCTTGCTCCAGCGCGAAATCTGCCGCGAATAGTAGTTGCCGGGCTTGCCGAAGGTCTCGAGGCCGACGGCGTGATGGTCGACGGTGTGCAGTGCCGCGAGCACGCGCGCGAGGTCTTTGTATACGGCACGGCGTTCCGAGTCGTTCATCGTCGGCAACAGCAGATCGGTGAACACGCGGCCGGCCACTTTCTCCATTACGTAGAACTTCGTGCCGATCACAGAGGTGTCTTCGCACAGCACGTACATCTTCGGCACCGGTACGTCGGAATCGCGCAGCGCGTGCATCACGCGATACTCACGATCGACCTGGTGCGCGGAAGGGAGCAGCTCGCCGGGTGGTTGTTTGCGCAGCACGTACTCGCGCGAGCCGGCTTTCAACGCAAACGTCGGATTGCTTTGACCGCCTTCGAACTGACGCACGGTGAGGCCGCGTTCGTAGCCTTCGACGTGCTCCGCGAGATAGACGTCGAGCGCGCGTTCGTCGAAGCGATGCGCCTCGCGAACGGGCGTCAACAGGGGCTGGTCGGTCATCGCGGATCTCTCGTGTCTGCAGTGAAATGGCGGCCAAGGATACGGCTTGCTTCCGTTCGTCGCAAAATGAGAGGCTTCGGTCCCTTCGTGTGATTTGAAACAGATTTTCAGGGGGAATGATGCCACTAGCTAAACGCATGGCGGTGACGCTGCCGGCCAGTCCGTTCATCAAGGATTCGGTAGAGCGAGTGAAATGGGCGGAAGCTAACGGCTATACGGACGCGTGGTTCGGCGACGGTGGCGCACCCGACGCGCTGACCGTAACGGCGGCGCTTGCGCACCACGTAAAGACGTTGCGCCTCGGTGTGGCGGTAACGCCGGTGTACACGCGCACGCCAGCGGTGCTTGCGGCGACTGCGAACGCACTCGGTCAGCTGTTGCCAGGCCGCTTCGTGATGGGCCTGGGTTCGTCGAGCCAGACCATGATGGGCGGCTGGCACGGCCTGCCCCTCGACAAACCCGTTACCCGGGTCAAAGAGACGGCCATCATGGTTCGCTCGATGTTGAAGGGCGAAAAATCCGAGTTCGATCTGGAAACGATGTCGAGCCACGGATATCGCCAGTATCCGATGGAGAATCCGCCGCCGATTTACATCGCGGCGTTGCGTTCGGGAATGATCGAGATGGCCGCCGAAGTGGGCGACGGCGTGATCTTCAATCTCTGGCCGAAGCGTGCGCTGCCAAAGATGATCGAGCATGTGAAGATTGGTGCGAAGCGCGCAGGCAAAGATTGGAAGGACGTCGAGATCGTGAACCGCGCCATGGTGCTGGTGACCGACGACAAAGCCGAGGCGCGCAACCGCTTCCGTGGCGCGTTCGCGCCGTATTACGCAACGCCCGTGTACAACAAGTTCCTCGCGTGGGCGGGCTACGAAGACGCCGCCGAGACGATCACCGCGGGTTGGGCCGCGAAAGACCGGGCCAAAACCGGCGGTGCGTTGACCGACGCGCTGATCGACGAAGTGGCGATCATCGGCAACGAAGACGAGTGTCGTGCGCGCATTCGCGAAGATGCCGCCGGCGGTATCCACACGCACATCATCGCGCCGCTTGCGGGATCGAATGCGGCTGAGGCCATGCGTACGTTCAAGGCGTTCACGCCCGATCAGTTTTCGTTCTGAGG
>CAZLDA010000496.1:0-3509 GCA_964557875.1 uncultured Pseudomonadales bacterium
AAGCCGGCATTCACGGCGTGCGTGCGTGCGCATTGTGTCCGGGCGAAGTCGCCACGCCGATTCTCGACAGTCGGCCCGTGCCGCCAACGGCTGAAGAAAGGGCGCAGATGGTGCAGGCGGAGGATTGCGGCGAGATCATCGCGTTCATCGCGAAGATGCCGCCGCACGTTTGCATCAACGAGTTGACGGTGAGTCCGACCTGGAACCGCGGGTTCGTGGCGCAGGCGAAAGCGCTGACTCGTTAGAACGGCGTCAGCGCTTCGCGACCGCGTTGATTTCCGAAAGGCGAGGCAACACCGTTTCGATCAACGAACGCGTCTGGCTCAGCATTTCGTCGGTGCCGAACGCGATCGGCCGCAGGATGAATTTGTGTACGCCGGCGGCGCGGAATTCGTCGAGGCGCGCCATGATCGCGTCGGCATCGCCGATGGCCACGTAGTCGTCGGCAGGTTTGCCGAGGCGCGCGCTCAGTCCCTTCACGTACTTCTGGCTGACCGGATCATCGGGGCTGCCGAATCGATATCCGAATCCTGCGCCAAAGTGATCGAAATCGATCGGCCGTCCCAGTTCATCAGCGCGCTTCTTGATTGCCGCGATCACCGGCGCAACCTCGGCCGCGGTTTCGATCCCGGCCTGCCACCCGGTGCCCCAACGCGCGGTCCGCTCGACTGCGGCTGCCGCCGATCCGCCCACCCATAGCGGCAACGGCTTCTGCACCGGGTGCGGTGAAATGCTGGCGCGGTCGAGTTGGAAGTGGCGGCCGCTGAATGTGACGTGCTCTTCCGACCACAGTCTGGAGATGATCTCGAGGCTCTCGTCCATCCGGCCGCCTCGCCCCTGCGTCGGCGTGCCGGTAGCGGTGTAATCGCGGGAAAGCGCGCTGCCGATGCCGAACGCGGGCAGCAGGCGCCCCTCACTCAGCACGTCGATGGTGGCGCACGTTTTTGCCGTCAGCACGGGATGACGCAAGCCGAGGCTCGCCACGTTCATGCCGAACTTCAGCCGTTTGGTCGCGCCCGCGAGCCAGGCCATCGCGCTCATGCATTCGAGGTTCGGATCGCTGCCGATCAGGCGATCCGACTGCCATATGGAATCGACACCACCCGATTCGCACAGATCGACCCAGCGCCGAAAACCACGTGCATCTTCGAACGGAAAGTTGGCTATCCCGAGACCCGCGCTCACTGTCATTGCATTCACTCATAAGCGGACGCCGCAGAGTCTAGCAGCACGACCTGCGGCCCGATCGCGATTAACATTCGCGGGAATTCCTCGGATGTGATGGACGCGTGAACAAAAAGATCGTCGTCTTCGGTGCGTTAGGGCTGGTCGGGCGCAGCGTCATCAAGGCGCTCGAACCGCGCAGCGACTGGCAGATCATCGGTGTGTCGCGCCGACCGCCGGATTTCGCAAGCCGCGCACGCTTCGTTTCGCTCGACCTCACCGATCGCGACGCGTGTTTACGAACGTTCTCGGGAGCGGATTTCGCCGACGTGAGCCACATCGTTTACGCCGCGTTGTACGAGAAGCCGGAACTGATTGCGGGCTGGCGCGATCCCGAACAGATCGCCACGAACACTTCGATGCTCGTGAACGCGCTCGAAGTGCTCGGGCGGCAACCGTCACTACGCCACGTGACACTGCTGCAAGGTACGAAAGCGTATGGCGCGCACCTGGCGCCGATGCGGATCCCCGGCCGCGAACGAGAACCGCGTCCTCCGGGCGCGAATTTCTACTGGAATCAGGAAGATCATCTGATCGAAGCGAGCGCGCGTCGCCAATGGACATATTCGATCATGCGTCCGCAGGTGGTTTGCGGTTTTGCGCTCGGCAGCCCGATGAACATGCTGAGCGCGATCGGCGTATTTGCTGCCTTGCAGCGCGAACGCGGCGAACCCTTGCGGTTTCCGGGCGGCGCGCCGTGCATCACGCAGGCTACCGACGCCGATCTCCTGGCGCGCGCGATCGTGTGGGCAGCGGAAACGCCAGCGTGCGCGAAGCAAACGTTCAACATCGCCAACGGCGATGTAATGGTGTGGCAGGAGATCTTCCGCGTTGTTGCCGAGGTGTTCGGCATGCCGCTCGCGGAACCGTTGCCGCAGAGATTGGCAGAGGCGATGCCTCCACAGGAACCGCTTTGGCAACAGATCGTGCAACGTTACGGGCTAGCACCGCATTCGATGGAACAGCTGATAGGCGCGTCGTGGCAGTTTGCCGACGCCGTGTTTGGCTATGGCGGATCGCCCGCTGATACGGTTGTCAGCACGGTTAAGGCCCGCCGCTTCGGCTTTTCCGAATGCGTCGACACCGAGGAGATGTTCGTGCGCCAGCTCACCGAACTACAAGCCGCGCGGATGTTGCCGCGATGACGGGCAGGGCAATCGTCGGCGATATCGGCGGAACGCACGCGCGCCTCGCAATCGCAGATCCATCGCTCACGCTAGCCGACGTGCGCGACTACGCTAGCGCCGAGTTCGATGCGGCTCCGGCGCTGATACAACGCTATCTGCATGACGTTGCCCCAAGAGATCTCTCCGGGTCCTGTCTCGCCATTGCCGGTCCTGTTGCCGATGGGCGCGGCAAGCTCACGAACGGCCGTGTCGTGTGCGACGAGCGCGACATAGCGGCGACGTTGGGCGGTAAGCCGTCGCTGGTAATCAACGACTTCATGGCGGTTGGCCAGGCACTGCCGGTGTTGCCGCCAAACGCGCTTAAGACGATCGGGCCCGAACTCCACGGCCGCGGTGCGAAGGCGGCGCTGGGACCGGGCACGGGGCTCGGTATGGGATTCGTGGTGCACGAGGGTGGTCGTTGGCGCGTGCTGCCGTCCGAAGGCGGCCACGCGAATCTGGCCGCGACCGATCCGCTCGAGCTCGAAGTGCTCGGATTCCTGCTACGGCGGTTCGATTTCGTCGGTTGGGAAACGGTGTTGTCGGGGCCTGGTCTCGTGAACCTCTACGGCGCGATGTGTGAAGTGTGGGGCTGCGCGCCGGAAGTCGACGCGCCGAGAGAAATCACGTCGCGCGCGCTCAGCGTTGCAGATCCCGTGTGCCACCAGACCCTGGAAGTGTTCTGCAATCTGCTCGGCACCGCCGCCGGTGGCCTGGCACTGACGGTGTGTGCCACCGGTGGGGTGTATCTGGCGGGCGGAATCCTGCCGCAGTTGAGCGAGTTTCTGGCGCGCAGCCAGTTCCGCCGACGCTTCGAAGCGCGTGGACCGATGTCAGGTTACGTGAAGGCGATTCCGACTCTACTGGTGCTCGAACCCGAACTCGGGCTGATCGGCGCAGCAGCTGCGTACTGGCAGACTAACCCTTCGACTCGCTCGTTTTCCGGTACGACGGAGCGATAACGTCTTCGACCGATGGATACAGATAGTCGCGCGTCGGCGGAATGGGCACGTCGCGTCCGCCCAGTTGCAGCTGGAAGACGACGAGGTCGCCGTATTCGAACGCCGTTTGCGATGTGACCAGGTAGAACTCCCACATCCGGCAAAAGCGCTCGCCCTT
>CAZLDA010000497.1:0-3502 GCA_964557875.1 uncultured Pseudomonadales bacterium
CGCCCCAACGAACTGCCTATGGCGCGGGCCGCGCTCGCAATCATTGCCTCGCCGGCAGATTGTCGTTGGCGCGCCGCCGGTTTCGGCGCAGCTTTGGCTTCACGCGCCGCGGCCGCATCCGCCTTCCGTTGCGCGACATCCGAATTGGCCCGATCCGCTCTCGCTTTCAGAACCTCGAACGCGGATTCCCTATCGAGACTCTGATCGTATTTGCTCTTGAACGGCGATCGCGCGATACGATCGGCGCGTTCGGTGGCATCGAGCGGACCGATGCGCGACTCGGGCGGCGCAATCAGAGCACGAGCTACGGGTTGAGGCGCGCCTCTCGCATCGAGTGCCGAGATCAACGCTTCGCCGGTTTCGAGTTCGGTAACGATGCGTTCGACGTCCACGCCCGGCTTCGCACGAAACCCCTGCGCGACGGACTTGATGACCTGACGATCCTTCGGCGTGAACGCACGCAACGCGTGCTCCACCTTCAGACCCAGCTGTCCGAGCACGGATTCAGGGATGTCGAGCGGGCTCTGCGACACGAAATACACGCCGACGCCCTTCGAGCGGATCAGCCGCACCACCTGCTCGATCTTGTCGACCAGCGGTTTCGGTGCGCCATTGAACAACAGGTGGGCTTCGTCGAAGAACAGCACGAGCTTCGGGCGATCGGCATCGCCCGCTTCGGGCAGATCTTCGAACAACTCGGACATCAGCCACAGCAGCAGCGCGGCGTAAACGCGCGGCGCGTTCTGCACGAGTTGTGTCGCATCGAGCAGGCTCACCACACCATTGCCGGAGAAGTCGGTCTGCATCAGGTCCGAAAGCGAAAGCGCGGGTTCCCCGAACAGCCGGTCGGCGCCCTGTTCTTCGAGCACCAGCAGGCCGCGTTGAATCGCGCCCACCGATGCCGAGGTGACGTTGCCATACGATGCACGCAGTTCGCTGCTGTGTTCGACCATCCACGCGAGCAACGCCTTCAGATCCTTCAGATCGAGCAGCAACAATCCCTGCTCATCGGCGATACGGAATGCCGCGTACAGCACACCGCTCTGCGTGTCGTTCAGTTCGAGCAGGTTCGCAAGCAACAGCGGACCTACTTCCGACACCGTCGTGCGAACGGGGTGACCCGTTTTTCCGTAGACGTCCCAGAACGCGACCGGATAACCGCGCTGCTGATAACCCTCGCGCGGAATCAGGCCGAGACGACGATCGGTTTCCTTGTTCGGCTTACCGGGTGCCGCGATTCCGGAGAGGTCGCCCTTCACGTCGGCTGCGAACACCGGCACACCCATTCGCGAGAAGCCCTCGGCGAGCACCTGCAACGTCACCGTTTTGCCGGTGCCCGTAGCGCCGGCGACGAGTCCGTGCCGATTGCTCATCGCGCCGAGCTGCAAAACCGGCTGTTTGTCTTCGGCGCCGACGACGATGTCCGCAGCAGCCATGCATGGCTCCAAAAGTGAAGGCGCAATGATAACCAAGATCCGGGGTATGATCCGGCCCGGTTGTTGGGGACACGGATCACTTTGGACGCACCGCAGTACGCCCGAGCGAAGACGCGCTCGGGACTCCTTCCGCTCTCCACGAAAATCTTTCAGGGTATCGGCGCCCTTCCGGACACGTTGAAGAACTTCGCGTTCAGCACGTTTCTGCTCTTCTACTACAACCAGGTGCTCGGCGTTCGCGCGGTACTCGCATCGGTCGCGATCATGGTGGCGTTGGTCATCGACGCGCTCACCGATCCGATGGTCGGTTCGTTCTCCGACAACCTGCGCAGCCGGCTCGGACGGCGCCACCCGCTCATGTACCTGGCCTCCGTACCGCTCGGCATCTTTCTGTATCTCGTCTTCTCGCCGCCCGACGGTCTGTCGGAAATCGGATTGTTCATGTGGCTTGTCGTGTTCGCGATCGCGACGCGCGTTTCGATGGCGTTCTATCTCGTGCCGTGGAACGCCCTGTTCGCCGAATTCTCCGACGACTACGCGGAGCGAACCTCGATCATCACGTTCCGCTATCTGATCGGCTGGACCGGCGGCGCGATCTTCACCTTCGTCACGTGGAAGTACATCTTCCCGAGCTCTGCCGAGTTTGCTAAGGGGCAGTTGAATCCAACTGCATATCACCTCTTCGCGCCTATCCTCGGTTTACTGGTGGGCTCGGCGGCGTTCCTGACAACGCACCTGACGCGCAACGAGATTCCGTATCTGCTGCAGCCGGTCGGCCAAGCCATGCCGTTCTCGTTGAAGCGGGTGTTCGGCGAAGTGGCGCTTGCACTGCGAAACCGCGACTTCCTGGTGCTGTTCATTACGCTGCTCACAGCATCGGCGATCGGCGGCACCACCGAGGCTCTCAACATCTACGTGCAGACGTACTTCTGGAGTCTGAACGGCGAAGCGTTGCGCTGGTTCGCGCTCGCGATCCTGGGATTCCTCGCCGCGTTCGCCGTAATCCCGGTGGTGCAGGCCCGGTTCGACAAGAAACGGCTCGTCATCTACGGCCTGGCATTCCTCGTCCTGAACGGCGTGGCGATGATCGGCCTGCGATTCCTCGACGTGCTGCCGCCGAACGGTTCGCCCATGTTGCTGCCGCTACTGGTTACCAACGAGATCATTCGAATTGCGGTGTTCACCGTCGTCGCAATCATGTTCGGGTCGATGGTGGCCGACGCGCTGGACGCGCAAGAACTCAACACCGGACGACGGCAGGAAGGCGTCTTCTCGGCGGCGCTATCGTTCTCTACCAAAGCGACCTCAGGACTCGGAGTGCTGCTCGGCGGTCTATTGCTCGACTACATCATCAGCTTCCCGCGCGGCGCTACACCCGAATCGGTCGACCCCGCCACCATCAGAATGCTGGGCATCATCGCGGGCATCGGTCTGCCGCTACTGTTCCTGTTCCCGTTCTCGCTGATTTCGCGCTATCGCATCACCCGCGAAGCGCACGTCGAGATTCGTCGTCAGCTCGACGAGCGACACCGCGTGACGAACGCGGCAGTCGCGCAGCCGCCTGCACGCGCTTCGTTCGGCAACCCCGAGCTCGCGGACGGTTGAGGAAACGCTCCGCTGTGGCGGAGGCTTCCAGACACCTGTCGGACGTTCGCTATACGGAGCGACACCGGACTCCCATTCAAAAGCACGCGCCAGTAAGCCGATCGATCCTGATTGAGGCAGACCTGTGGCCCGATTGCCGGCACCCGCGGCTTGGACCATCGCCCCAATCAATTGCGGCTTGTCGGCTGACGAGATTGAGGGGAGTCAGTTGGGAGATCGGGTCGTTTGCCGGGATGTAGATGACTGAACGTCGCGTGGATCAGCTCGTTGGCCGGGCGCGTTTTGAACCATCGCCCAAATCAATCCGGCTGCTGAAGAGATAGATCGTGAGGACTGTGGTGCACGTGACGCGGCGTGGTGCGCTACGGCGAATACGCACACGGCCTCGGGACATTGACCCAGTACATTGATTAAGGCGATGGTCCCTGCCGGATCCGCCGGCAGCGATCCAACCCGCGCGA
>CAZLDA010000498.1:0-3475 GCA_964557875.1 uncultured Pseudomonadales bacterium
ACACGTCGATGGCCTCGGCGCAGTGTTTCGGCTGCCCGGCATAGTAGTGCGTCGCACCTTTGATTTCGCGCAACTCTTTGTCCTTGTGCCCAACGGCTTCGTAGAGGCGATGCGTGTGGCTGGGCGTACAGGCGTTGTCGGCCGTGTTGCCGATGACCAGCACGGGGCACGTCACGTTCTGCGCGTTCTTGATGCCGTTCGCACGTGATTCGTCGAAGCTCCACTGCGATAACCAGCTGCGCAGCGTGCAGAACCGTGCGAGCCCGACCGGCCCCATGTTCACGATGCGCGGATCGCCGAGGTAACACGTGCCGGGTTCACGGTCGTTCGGATCGACGGTGGCGTCGAGCCAGCGCGGATCGGCCATCGTGCCGTGCACCACGAAGCCACGTTCCGCGCCGGGACCATCGGCCCGGATGCGCGCGGCCAGTTCCGTCTTTACCCAGTCGGTGATGCGGCGATTGCGCGCGATCTGCGCCGCTCGATAACGCGCTAGGAACTCGGCGCTGTACGGCGCGCGATTCGGATTGTCCGGATCGTAGAGATTGAATTCGGCGTTGCGCTTGCCGATGTCGAGTTCATCGACGATAGATGCGTCCATCCATTCTGTAAGCGTGACGGAGCGGCTCACATGCGCCGCCATCAGCATGATGCCGTCACCCGGAATCAGCTTCGCGCCGGCGAGATCGACCGCGTCGCCGGCCGGCGTTCGGTCGACCGTCGTGCGCTCCGCCTGCTCCTGGTAGTACAACGACAACGATCCGCCGCCGGACCATCCGCCGAGAATTACCTTCGAATATCCGAAGCGCTCCTTCGCATCCTTGATGCCCGCACCGAGATCGAGCAGGCACTTCTCCATGATCAGGGCGCTGTCGTTGCCGCGATAACGCGTGTTCACGAACAGCACGTGATGACCGGCGCGCGCGAGTTGGGTGATGGCCGGCAAAAATGCGCCGCCGCCGATGGGATGGCTGAACACCAGCACGGTGTCTGATTCGACGTTGGCGGGCTTGATGCGCAGACACTCGATGAACACGTGGCCCACTTCGCCGCCGTATGTGTCCTTGAACGCAGTCGTCTCGCGGTACCCCACACCGAATATTTCCCGTTCGACCGTATGTGCCATCGCCCCTCCCGTTTCGACGCACTATTTCCACATTCAAAACGAAAGTCAAAACGCAGCGACGACTTCCGTAGAATGAACGCGTCGCGACCACGAAGGACATACGCATGCCGCAGATGCCGAAGAACGTCATCGTCGTGCTTCTCGACAGTCTCAACCGCCACATGCTCGGCAGCTACGGCGGCACCGAGTTCGACACACCGAACATCGATCGTTTCGCACGTCGTGCGGTGCAATTCGACAACCACTTCGTCGGTTCGCTGCCGTGCATGCCTGCGCGCCACGACGTGCTGTGCGGCGCGCTCGATTTTCCGTGGAAGCCGTGGGGATCGATCGAGCTGTGGGAAGAACCGATTACACAGCCGCTGCGCCGTGCCGGCGTGACGACGATGCTCGTCACCGATCATCCGCACCTCTTCGAAAATGGTGGCGAGAACTATCACACCGAGTTCCGCGCCTGGGAGTATCTGCGCGGCCACGAAGGCGATCCGTGGAAGACGCGCACAGATCCTTCGGCGGTCGGTGTCCCGACGCTTCCTGCTGCGAAAGGTCGCGGCGCACCGTACGACCTGAGCCGCACGTGGTTCAGGGAGGAACTGGATTTTCCGGGACCGCGCACGATGTCGACTGCGGCGAAATGGCTGCGCGACAACGCAGACGCGCATGAGCGCTTCATGTTGTTCATCGACGAGTTCGATCCGCACGAACCGTTCGACACACCACCACCTTGGACCAATCGCTACGACCCTGCATGGCGCGGCGAACAGATCATCTGGCCGCCGTATGCGATCGGGGCAGTGAAACGTGGCGTCATTTCACAGCGCGAGGCGGATCACATCCGCGCCAACTACGGCGCGAAGCTGTCGATGATCGATCACTGGTTCGGCCGGCTGCTCGACGTCGTGGACGAGAAGCAGCTGTGGGCCGATACCGCGGTGATTCTGTGCACCGATCACGGCCACTATCTCGGTGAGAAGGACATCTTCGGCAAACCCGGCGTGCCGCACTACGAACCGCTGGGCCATACACCGTTGATGATCGCCTGGCCCGGAGTGGAACAGCGCCGCACGACCGCACTCACGACGAACGTCGACATCCACGCAACCATTGCCGACATCTTCGGCGTAACGTGCGAACAGCGGACGCATGGCCACTCAATGGTGCCGTTGGTAACCGGTACTGCGCCGCGCATCCGCGACTGGGCATTGGCCGGTGTATTCGGGCGCTGGGTCCATGTCATCGACGGCGCGCGGAAATATGCGCGTGCGCCGGTGAATGCCGACAATCTGCCGCTGTCGATGTGGTCGAACCGCTGGTCGACCATGCCGGTGCACGCGATGCACGAGCTGAAATTGCCGCGCCCGAACCGCAACGCCTTCCTCGACTACATGCCTGGGTCCGATGTGCCGGTGATTCGGCAGCCGTTCAAAACCGGCGACGCGCTGCCGTACTGGTCGCTCGGGTCGCGCACGCGCGAACACCACCTGTACCGACTGGACAACGATCCGGGCGAACTCGAAAACCGGCTGGGTTCGCGCGACGAAACGGAGATGATCGAACTGTTGCGCGTTGCGCTGAAAGCCATCAACGCGCCGACCGAGCAGTTCGAACGCCTCGGCATCGCTTGAGAAGCCGATTCTTCAATCCGGCGGCTTTCGCCAAATGAGCGAAAAACGCCACAACAGGTGCCGGCGATAGACGGCGCCCGGAACACAGCGCCGCGCAATACGCTCCACTTCGCGATAGTTTTCAGGCTCGTGCCACACCTTCGGTGCCGAGTGTTCCCAGTACCCTCGTTTCAGTCTGTGGATGCGAGTGCCGATCGCCGCGGCGACGTCTCTCGGTAGATCGCGCGGCCATTCGCTCGATGCCAGGCCGACGATGCCGAGCACGCCGCCCGGTCTAACGAGTTCGCGAAGTCGCAGCAGGCCCGCTTCGGTGCCCAGATGATGCAGCGTCGCGACCGATACCACGGCGTCGAAACTCGCCGGCTCGAACGGATGCAGAAGTACGTCGGCGCAGAGGAACTCGACATTCGCTTCGGACGTCGTGGCGCGCGCGAGTTCGATGCTCGACGTGTCGAGGTCCACGCCCAACACCGACCGCGCGCGCCCTGCGAGTTCTCGTGTCAGCATGCCTTCGCCGCACCCTACGTCCAGCACACGGCCGCCGGGAGGAACTGCGGCGACCAGCAATGGGTGATAGTGGAGGTTATGGTTCCAGCGCGCGCGACCCATGCCAGCGTGCCTAGCCCACCAGCCGCCCCTCGACGACCGCCTGCACGCGGCCACCGACGTGCACGCCCGTTGCATCGGCGCGCAGATATAGCCGCGACGGCCGCTTGATCTCGAA
>CAZLDA010000499.1:0-3475 GCA_964557875.1 uncultured Pseudomonadales bacterium
GAGAACTGCCGTCGTCAGCGAACCGGAGATCGCCTTTGCTCCGGACCACGCACCCGATCCGGAGCAGCTCGTTGCATTGGTGCTGCTCCACGTCAGCTTCGAGGTCGCGCCGGCCTGGATCGACGTCGGCGAGGCGGTGAGCGTCACGGTGGGCGCGGTGGCGCCAATCGTGACGGTCGCGGTGCGCGCAATCGAGCCGCCGGCGCCTTTACACGTCAGCGTGTAGCTGGTGTTTTTCGTCAGTGCGGCCGTCGTCGCAGAACCGGAAATGGCACGCGTCCCGGACCAGCCACCCGATGCGGTACAACTTGTGGCGTTGGACGCCGTCCAGGTGAGCTTAGAGGTGCCGCCCGATTTGACCGATGTAGGCGACGCAGACAGGGTCAACGCGGGGGGCTTGCTGCCCGTGACGGTAACGGTCCTCGATACCGTCTGCGAACCACCCGCGCCCGAACACGTCAGCTTGTAGGTCGTCGTCGCGGTGAGCGCGCCCGTGCTCTGGCTGCCGTTCAGCGCCTTCGTGCCGCTCCAACCACCGGAGGCCGTGCAGCTGGTCGAATTTGTGGAAGTCCAGGACAGCTTTGACGAACCGCCGGACGCGACGCTCGTGGGTGCCGCGTTAAGCGTAACGGACGGCCAGGGAAGCACGGTCCCAGCCACCTTCTTTGCAACCTTGCCCCCGTCTCCCTGGCAGGTCAGCCAGAGGGCTACCCACTCGCCTGCCGTGAACGGCCCGACCTTGGCGGTTCCGGACGTAGCCTTGGCGCCGCTCCAATCGCCGCTCGCGTAGCACGTTTTTGCGTTGGAAGAAGACCAGTTCACCGTAAACACGCCATTCACGGTCTTGGATCCTGTGAACGTGAGCGTTGGTGCAGGTGCAGCGTATGCGTTGCTCGATAAGGTCAAGACCAGTGCCGCGGTGAGCCAGAGGGGGAGACCGGTCCGTCCGAAACGAGGCAATGCATGTACCTGTGTCATTCTGCGATTCACCGTGAGAGCGCGCGGGAAGGCGCACCGTGCCGTTTTGTAATGCATTTGCAAACCCCGTCTGCCCGCGTATGTGACCTGCGTCACACAAGCAATTTGCTTGACGAGTCGGAACGACCTAGCGCTTTTTGTAGGAAATCTCCTACGGAGAAGGATGTTGTCGCCGTTATCTTTGCGTGTGCGCGAGCCATCGACTGACTAACGGCCTGGCTGAGGGGCGACCGAAGTGGAAGAGTGCGCCGTGCGGATATGTCGGACGACGGGCGGATCACTGCGGGTGCTGCTGGCTCTACCGCGTTGGAGCGAGGGCCGCCCGAGATTCTCGTGTGCCGGATAGCCCTGTATCATTCGCGGCTCATTTCAGCACCCAAGAGAGCGGACATGGAGATTTCAGGCAGCAAGGCAATCATCGTTGGCGGCGCATCCGGCATGGCGCTTGCCACCGCGGAGGCGTTCGTTGCAAAAGGCGGCAAGGTCGCGATTCTCGACCTGGAGAAGTCGAAAGGCGCCGAACAAGCCGCGCGTCTGAAGGGAACGTTCCATCCGTGTAACGTGATGGACTACGAGGGCACCGAGAGAGTGATCGGTGAAGCGGTGAAAGCGCTTGGTGGCCTGCACTTCGTCGTCAACACAGCGGGTGGTGGCATTGCCAAACGAACGATCGCGAAAGACGGCTCAATGCACTCGTTGGACGATTTCCGCCGCATCATCGACCTGAATCTGATCGCGTCGTTCAACGTGAATCGCATCGGCGCGAAACACATGAGCGAGAACGAGCCCAATGAGGAGGGCGAGCGCGGCGTGATGATCAACACCGCGTCGATCGCTGCGTTCGAAGGTCAGATCGGGCAGGTGGCCTACACCGCGGCGAAAGGCGGCATTGCCGCGATGACGCTGACGATGGCGCGCGACCTGGGTGCACTCGGCATCCGCGTGATGACGATCGCTCCGAGCCTGTTCGCAACCGGCCTCACCGCAGGCATTCCGGCCGAAGGCGAACTGCAACTGACCAAAGACGCCGCGTTCCCGCGCCGCATGGGCAAACCGCGCGAATTCGCGATCATGGCCATCGCGATTTTCGAAAACCCGATGCTCAACGGCAGCACCATTCGGGTGGATGGCGGTCAGCGATTTGCGCCGCGGTAGAGGCACGGAGTAAGAGCTTCGGTTGACGGCGGGCGCGGGTGAATATCGGTTCGGACTCGCTCTAGCCGTCCCTGGTCGCTCGATGCGCGGCCATCCATGGCCGCGTCACGGTCCTCACCGACATTCACCCACGCCCGCCTGAGTTCGCGTCTCAATCGCTTGGTGTTGAGGGAGATGCACCAATGCGCTAAAGCGCGTTGGTGGGGAACGCGCGAAGCGCGCGTCACTGACTCCGCTTGGTGTGACTCCTATCGCGACCCTTGTCCGTCATCTATTTTGATTACGGCTCCGGTCACACACTCCGATGACGGCGACACCAGGAACAGCAACGTGCTGTCCATCTGTGCCGGATCGCCGAGGCGTTTGCGTGGAAACGCTTTCGTGATGTCGCCGATTCGCTGCAGCATGCCGTCCATCATTTCCGACGCGAATGCGCCGGGTGCGATGCAGTTGACGTTGATGTTGAAGCGCGACCACTCCACGGCGAGTGCTTCGGTCATACGCACGATGCCCGCTTTGGTGATCGAGTAGAGCGCGGCGCCGCCGCCGTTGTAGTTGAACGCGCCCATCGACGAGATGTTCACCATCCGCCCGGGCAGTTCCTTCGCGATCAAGCGACGCGCCACTTCGCACGACAGGATGTAGGGGCCGCGCAGGTTCGTATCGAATACCGCGTCGATCAGTTCGTTCGACATCTTGTGCGCGCGCTGTGCGTCGGGGATGCCGGCGTTGTTGACCAGGATCGTTACCGTGCCGAGCGCAGCTTCGGCGTCTGCCACCACCGACACGATGTTGGCGGAGTCGGTCATGTCGAGGCGGATCGGCGCGCACACGCCGCCGAACGCGCGGATCTCCTTCGCGAGTTCGTCGAGCCGTTCGGTGCGACGGCCGGTGATTGCGACTTTGGCGCCGGCTTTCGCCAACACGATTGCAAAGCGGCGGCCGAGACCGGAGGTGGTGCCCGTGACGAGTGCAACCTGTCCGGTCAGGTCGATGCTGAAGTTCGGTGTCGGGAAAGCGGTCATGCTCAATGTTCCCCCCTGCTGGTGACGAATGGGTTTTCCCGATGATGCCCGATCCGGTCGAGCTTGTCCGGATTGCGGATCGTGTAGACGGTGGCTATGCGGCCGTCTTCGATTTCGAACGAAAGCGTTCCAAATACCTCGCCGTTCGCTTCGTGAATCAGAATTGCCGGTGCGTTGTTGATCCAGCATTCCTCGAACAGGAAGTCGTCCGGGTCGCGGTCCTTCGTGACACCGATGAAGAAGCGTACGAGTTTGTCGGCGCCGTAGATCGGACGCAGCGCAGCAAGCGCTTTGCCGCCGCCATCGGATACGAGTGT
>CAZLDA010000500.1:0-3460 GCA_964557875.1 uncultured Pseudomonadales bacterium
AAGAGCGCGGTGGGAGCGACGCTGTGTTGACGCTGCGAGCCGCGCGAAGCGGTGGTCTGCGCTGATAGCGGCCCGTCTTGTGTGCGCGACACTCGCCGGATGCGCCTGCGGTGACCTTGGCGCCGAATGCGTGCGCGGATCGATGAGTTGCCGGAGTCCATATACGTGCGGACGTTTCGGGAGGTGCGTCCCCTGCCCGCTTGCCGGGGGATCTTGCGTCGACGATCTGGACTGCGCTTGCTTATCGTGCGGCGTTCGACCGCCGTCAGACCCGCTGATCTGTCGGAGCCGTCGCTGCGTGCGATCGAGTGCTCCGCCCGGACCCGGGGATCCGTGTTCGCCAGACAGACCGGTCTCGTGCGCACCCGGGTTGAGCTGCGTACTCGACCCGAACACCGGTACATACCTGTGTCAGGCCGAGCCGACGTGTGGAGGCACAGGCACCACATGTTGTCTGGCGGGCGAGTGCTGCAGTGGCGTTTGCGTGGGAGCGCCGCCGATGTGCGTCACCGGCAGTACTCAGACTGGGCACTGCGCGGCGGCATGCGCCGGCGCAGGTGGCGTGCCGACGGCGCTCGTGCCCTGCTGCGACGGACTGGTGGCCCAAGACGGGCAGTGCGTCGTTCCAGACAATTCCTGTACTTGCAGCATGGGCAGCGGACCATGCGTCAGGGTGCCCGACACAGTGGGCGCATCAGGCTGCACACTTGGTGGGTGTTGCCAGCAGAATCGAAACGAAGTGGCATGCATCATGCACACTTCTGGCGGCCGCCCGTGTTGCCTGTTCAACGCGACGGGGCGATGCCCGCCGTGACGAAAGACAAAGACCAGCGATCGTGGAGACCGAAGGCGGCGCGAGACGTCTGCACCCGCATCCGCCGCGAACACGCCTGCGCGAGCCTTCGCGTATTGCCCGGTCGCGTTGTCGGCCTCGCGCGGATCGACCCTTCGATTCGTGAGTGCCATACGCTCGCGATCTGCCTACCGGGTGCGGAATCGTCCGCGCGGACTGCGCAGCGGCTGCGTGTGCTGCTTGCCGGTATGCTCTGCATGCTCGTCGTCGCGTGCAGCACGGCAGTCGCCGGCTCCGACGCCGACGCTTCGATGATGAATGACGCCGTTTCAGACGGCAGCGAGGGAGATCGACCGACCCTGCGTGCCGTCGAGGTCGTCGCTGGGCTGAATCCCCCGCACACATGCGTACGCGTCACCGACGGTACGGTGCTGTGCTGGGGAGATAATCAGGCTGGGCAACTCGGAACGGGCAGCGACGCGGGCAGTCCGCTGCCACAACGAGTCGTCGGTTTGTCGAATGTTTCGGGCATCGCCGTGTGTGTCGGCCGAACCTGCGCCGTTCTCCACGATGGCACGGTGCGCTGTTGGGGGGCGAACCGAACAGGCGGCCTTGGTGACGGCACGTTGACGGCCAGTTCGACACCGGTCCCGGTCGTGGGGCTCGCGAATGCGACCAGCGTCGCTTGTGGGCGCGACCACGGGTGCGCCCGCATCAACGACGGTACGGTGCGATGCTGGGGCGGAAATGCCGAAGGCCAGCTCGGCAACGGAACCGCTTCGAACAGTCTGGTTCCGATTCCCGTCGACGGATTGACCGACGTGGCGGAGATCACGTGCGGTTTGCTGCACACGTGTGCGCGGCTTGGCGACGGATCGGTCCGCTGCTGGGGCAACAATGCTATCGGCGAGTTGGGCGATGGCTCCACGACGACCCGGCGGCTGCCAACGAGAGTCGCGTCGATCGATTCGGCGGTAGAGATCGACGCACTCTCGGTTCATACCTGTGCACGACTTGCGAATGGCGCTGTCCGGTGCTGGGGCGAGAACGGCGGGGGCCAGCTCGGCGACGGAACGACAACCGATCGTCCGATGGCCGTGTCTGTCATTGGACTGCCACTCGCCACCTCCATCTCGACCGGGACCGGCCACACGTGCGCGCGAACGATCGATCGAGAGACATGGTGCTGGGGCTCGAACGGATTCGGTCAGACCGGAGATCAAACCACCGTAAATCGTCACGTTCCGGTTCGTGCAACGATGGCTGACGGCGCGTTGCAGGTCAGTGCGGGCAATCTCTATACCTGCATTCGCACGGCCACCAGCGGCGTTCTGTGCTGGGGTCGAAACATCGAGGGTCAACTCGGAGACGGCACGATGACGACTGTCAGCTTCAGCGGCGTTGCCGTGGTCGGGCTCGAACCGTGAGGCGTGGGCGCACCGATCCCGGTGACTCGAGACGACCGACGAACTGGCCCATCGCGTTTGCAATCTCGCTCTCTGCGATCACGGGAGCGTGCGCTCGAGCCGTGAGCCCTGATGACACGGGCGTTGCCGACGATGCGACGCAGACGGATGCGAGCAGCGAAGTGGTTCGTCGACTCGCGCCCGGGTGGTTTCACACCTGCTGGATCACGCCGCAACAGACCGTTCAGTGCTGGGGGAGCAACGAGAACGGAGAACTCGGCATCGCCGCGCCGAGTCGAACGGTCGCTGCGACAGACGTGCCTGGATTGAGCGCAGTGCGCCAGTTGTCTGCGGGTTCGTATCATAACTGCGCCGTTCTCGAAGACGGCCAGTTGTCGTGCTGGGGCGAGAATCGACAGGGACAGTTGGCCGCGGGACCGTACGTATCGCACCGAACCCCGAGCATCGTTCGAGGATTGCCCGCCGTCGTGGCGAGCACCGGCGGGCTAGACCACACCTGCACCCTCTCGGCGGATGGAGTCGTGACGTGCTGGGGCGCAAACATGTATGGCCAGTTGGGTGTCGAACCCGTTGAACCTGTGATATTCGGCCCGGTCCGGGTGCTCGAGGGCGCTCGCGCGGTCGCGGCGGGCGATGCGTACACGTGTGCATTGACACAATCGGGGTCGGTCGTTTGCTGGGGGAGAAACGACTTCGGCCAGATCGGGGATGGAACGCGGATCGATCGTTCTCGGCCCACACCTGTCATCGGCTTGCGGGAAGTTGTGGAGATTGGAGCCGGAGGAGCGTTCAATTGCGCCCGTGTCGCCTCGGGCGCCGTGTACTGCTGGGGGTACGGGCGCCATCACGAATTGGGCGACGGACGGGGAGTGGACAGCAACGTGCCTGTACGGGTCGAGGTTGTGCGCGCCGCGGTGTCGCTGGCGGTCGGGGACTATCACAGTTGCGCGATCGTCGCGTCGGGGGCCACGTACTGCTGGGGATACGACCAGTGGGGACAGCTCGGCACCGGGAGCACTGCCGATCGCCGGACGCCGGTGCTCGTGCCATCGCTCTCGCGCATGGTCGAGGTAGCGCTTGGCCGACGACACAGTTGCGGGCGACGTGCGGACGGGGCGGTGCTCTGTTGGGGCTTCAACTCGAGTGGTCAGTTGGGCACTGGCGATTTCGAGACCCGAACGCTCCCAACGCCCGTGATCGGAATTGCGCGATAGCGACGCGTTCTCGCGCGAGACTTCGC
>CAZLDA010000501.1:0-3457 GCA_964557875.1 uncultured Pseudomonadales bacterium
GAACGGGCCGTGCGGACCTTCGCCGATTGAGACCGTCGGCACCACGATCGCTTTGCCGTCCACCGGCAGCGACAGCGCGATCGTCACGAATGCGCCAGGCCACAAGGCCCGCGATTGATTGTCGAAACGCGCGCGCAACTTGATGGTGCCGGTGAGCGGATCTGCGGCGTTGTCGATGAACGTCAGCGTGCCGAGCGATTCGACGCGTTCGCCGCCGGCGCCGGTGGTGACTGCGCGCACTTGCGGCGTAGACGTTGCCAACGTGGAACGCACCAGTTCGAGCTGCTGCTGCGGCACCGAGAACGCGACGTCCACCTGATCGAGCACGTTCAGCGTTACGAGTGGTGTCTGCGCCACGGCGCGGATCATGTTGCCCACCTGCTGATTCACGCGGCCGATCTTGCCGGCCACCGGCGCGACGATCGTCGTATAGCTCAATTGCAGCGCCGCGTTGTCTACCGCCGCGCGATCCGCGTCTACGGTCGCCTTCGCGAACGAAAGGTCCGTCTTCAACTGCGTATACGCGTCTTCCGAAATGAACTTCTGCGCGAGCATCGATTTGCCGCGATCGGCCTTCGATTGCGCGTTCACCAGCGTGGCTTCGTCGCGCGCGAGCGTAGCGCGCGCGATACGCAGCTGAATCTCGAGCGGTGCGGGATCGATCTGCAGTAACGGCTCACCCGCCTTCACCTCTTGTCCGTCGGCGACGAACACCTTCACGATCTGGCCATCCACGCGCGACTGGATCGCGACGCTGCCGGTCGATTCCACTGTGCCCACTTCGTTCAGCATCACCGGCATGTCGCGTTGTTCCACTGCAGCAACCACCACCGGAATCGGCGCAGGATCTTCCGAGGCGGCGCCGCCGCTCTTACTGCATGCCGCGACCAGAACGCAGAAGGCGACACCCGCCAGAGCACGGTACTTCAACATCGACACCATCGACTCGAATCCCTTCCTTAAGTGCCGCTTCAGCGCAACGGCGCCGTGACGCCGCCTGCCCACGCGATCCGCAAGCTTGCCGCCGCAACCAGACCCGCGTCAGACTCCGGCAGCATAATCATGACAGAGAATCATGACAGATCCGGTGCAGATCCCCCTGATCGATATCAGCCGCCTCGACGACGATCCGCACACGTTGCGCGAGATCAGCGATGCATGCCGCGACTGGGGTTTCTTTCAGGTCGTCGGCCATGGCGTGGCGCCTTCGCTGCTCGAGGCAACACACGCCGCGATGCGATCCTTCTTCGCTCTCCCCATCGATGCCAAACGCGCGATCGAACGCACCGCGACGAATTCGTGGGGCTTCTTCGACCGGGAGCTGACCAAGAACAAGCGCGATTGGAAGCAGATTTTCGACGTCGGTCCGAATGAGACCCACGGACCGCTCGCCGGTTCCGTTGCGCAATGGCCGCGCGACCTTGCAGGGTTCAAAGAAACCATCGAGGCGTACTACACCGCGTGCGAGGCGCTGAGCTTCCGCATGGTCCGGGCCATCGCACGCTGCCTGCAGATGCCCGCAACCCATCTCGACACCACATTCGCACCGCGCCACAGCAGCTTTCTGCGCCTCAACTACTACCCGGTCTGCGATGCGCCGGCCGCTCCGGCGACTCCGTTGGGCGGCGACGGCAACTTCGGCATCAATCACCACACCGATTCCGGCGCAGTCACGATTCTGCTCCAGGACGACCAACCCGGACTGCAGGTGTATCGGCGCAATGAATGGACACTGGTCGAGCCGAACCCGGAGGCGCTCGTGGTGAACATCGGCGACGTGGTGCAGGTGTGGTCGAACGACCGCTATCGCGCCGCATTACACCGCGTCATCGCGAGCAGCAGCGCCGAACGCTACAGCGCGCCTTTCTTCTTCAACCCGGCGCCGGACGCGCACTACGCGCCGCTGCCGAGCGTGCTGAGCGAATCCGAGCCGGCGCGTTACCGACAGATCAACTGGGGGGAGTTCCGCGCCAGCCGAACCGCCGGCGACTTCGCCGACTACGGCGCCGAAATCCAGATTTCCGACTATCGAATCAACTGAGGAAGCCCGCCATGCCGAACATCGCGATCGAGGTCGCGCAGCAACTCTTCGAACGCATCGAAAAGAAGGATGTCCCCGGAATTACCGCGCTGTATGCCGACGACATCCTCGTGTGGCACAACTTCAGCAACACCACGCAAACGAAAGCGGAGAATCTGAAGACGTTGGGCGGTTTGACGAAACACGTCGCACAGATCCGCTACGACGTGGTCGAGCGCGTTTCGCTCGGCGATCGCGTGATGCAGCGCCACGTGCTGGTGTGCCGTGTCTCGAACGGTGAAGAAGTGGCCATACCGGCCTGCATCTTCGTATCGGTGCGCGACGGCAAAATCACGCGCATCGACGAATATCTCGATACCGCGCAATCGAACGCGCTGGGCGCCGCCATCCAGCGCGCCAACAAGTGATCGCAACAGACAACCGTCATCAAACGACCAGAAAGAGGGGGAACGACATGCCACGACTCAGACAGGTAACCCGGGCACAGGCCACCGGCAACATCCGCAAGTACTACGATCAGCTGTTCGGCGAACGTGATCCGGTGACACAGCCCGGCACCGCCACAGGAACACCCGGCCATTGGTGGACCGTGTTCGCACTTGTGCCGCAGATCTTCGACCACGCAACCAGCGCGTTCGGCATGGCGCCCGACAAGAGCGCCAACCCGCTCGACTCGAAGATTCGCGAACTGGCGATCATGCGTGTGGGCTTCACGCAGGCGAGCAAGTTCGTTTACTCACAACACTGTAAAGCCGCGCGCCGCTTCAAGATCACGGAAGCGCAGATCGCGGCGATTCCGTCGTGGCAGGTATCCGATGCGTTTTCCGCGAAGGAACGCACCGCACTCGCCTACGTCGATTGTCTGATCCTCCAAGGCGGCCGCGTGCCGGACGAGACGTTCGCTGCACTGCAAAGCCACTTCTCCGACGAGAACATCATGGAGCTCACGTATGCCGCGCTGACGTACAACCTGCACGCAGTCACGTGCAAAGCGCTGCGCCTGGAATACGACGACGTGGACGAGCGGATTCGCGAGGTACCGATGCCGGCCCCGATGCCGAACGCCTCGTGAATCCGGGCACCTGGAAAAAACGGGCGCGGTTGTAGATCATCTGCGCCCATCTGCACCCATCGCCTTTGAGGACGCTGACCATGGCTGGCAAACAAAACACGAAGTTCGAGATTCGCGGTATCAACCACTTGGCGCTTACCTGCAAAGACATGAAGCGTACCGTCGACTTCTATTCCGGTGTGCTCGGCATGCCCCTGATCAAGACGATCGATCTGCCGCGCAACATGGGGCAACACTTCTTCTTCGACATCGGCAACGGCGACGCGCTGGCGTTCTTCTGGTTCCCCGATTCGCCGGAGTCGGTGCCCGGCGTAACGCACCCGGCCAACCTCGTTGGCAAGGGT
>CAZLDA010000502.1:0-3437 GCA_964557875.1 uncultured Pseudomonadales bacterium
GATGTGCAGCCCTTCCGCAGACGGATACGGGAACATCATCAGGTTGAAAAACGGTTCCTTCGCGGCGCGAATCTGCGCTTCGGTGAAGGTGTTAGTACCGCGACGTACCCACTCCGCCTGCCATTTGTTTTCAATGGCTTGCGCGTCGTAACGGTCGGCGTTGCTGCTCATGATGCGTGCGTGTTGGAAACCGCGCACGGTAATCGACTGGCCCTCAAACGACAACACTACGCGTCGCCAGACGCGTCTCCACTACGCGTCGCAAGACGCGCCTGCCCGCCGCGTCGCCGGCGACGCTGTTCGGGAACTCGCCGTCAAACGCGACGGCGACGGAAATACAGCGAAACTCCTATCCCGACGACCAGCGCTGCAAGCACCGGCACATCGCCCGCAGCGCCGTACGGCGTTACTCCCGACATGCCGCTGAACGTCCCGTCGAGCACCACGGGTTCGAACTGCGGCGCCTGCGACATCACAACGCCGGTCGGCGAGATGATCGCGGTCAGTCCGTTGTTGGTCGAGCGCAGTACATAGCGGCCGTTTTCCAGTGCGCGCATGCGCACCATCTGCAGATGCTGGTGCGGGCCGATGGAACGACCGAACCACGAGTCGTTCGAGATCGTCACGATGACATCGGCTTCGCGCGCATCGCGACGCACCAGGTTCGGGTAAACGACCTCGTAACAGATCGCGGTGGCCAACTTCCAATGTCCGGCCTGCAACAAGGGCTGCGACAACGGACCCGGTTCGGCGTGCGACATGGGCAGGTCGAAGAACTCGATCGCGCCGCGCAACAGACCTTCGAGCGGAACGTATTCGCCGAAGGGCACGAGACGGCGCTTGATGTAGTGACCGCTGCCGTTGCCAACAACCGCTGCCATGTTTCGAAACGCAGCGCTTCCATCCGGCAGGCGTTCGTACCCCGGCACGCCGAACACCAGCGCAGATCCGCCGCCTTTTGCGAGTGACGCCATCGCCTCGATGAACGGCGCCGCCTGTTGTTCGAACAACGTGATCGACGCTTCGGGCCAGATCACCAGATCGCGCTGCCAATAGGGTGCGGAGAGCGTGCTGTACCGCTCCAGAATCGGCGCGACGCTTTCCGGTCGCCATTTGACGTCTTGCGGAATGTTGCCCTGCACGAGCGCCACCGTGCCCGGCGTGGCGGATTCCACCCAACGCACATAGCCGAGGCCGACGCCGACGATCCATGGAACGAGTGCAACCAATGCCGCAATCGTAAGTCCCCGACGCGTCGCATGCCGCGCGATCCCCGCGACCGCAATCGTTGCGCTGAGCGCGGCAACGAGGCTGACGGAAAGCACACCGCCAACGGGCGCCCAATGGCGCAACGGATTGTCGAGTTGCGCGTAGCCGAGGAACAGCCATGGGAAGCCGGTGAGGAACCACGTCAGCGTCCACTCGAGCGCAACCCAGCACGCGCTGAAGCCGATCGCGTTCACCCAGCGATTCGGCCCGCGCACCCAACGCGCATAAGCGAATGTGAACGCCGCGGGAAACCACGCCATTGCGACCACGAAGAGCGCGACCAGCGAACCCGCGAGCCATGCCGGTGCGGGACCGTAATCGTGGATGCTCACGTATATCCACGACGCGCCCACGCCGTATTTGCCGACGCCGAACGCCCAGCCGAGCACCGCTGCACGCGAGGGTTTCGTTTCGTCGAGCACGCGAAACAACACCGCGACCGAAACGAACGAAAGCGGCCACAGTTCGAACGGTGCCAACGCAAACGGCAACGCCGCACCGGCGAGTGCGGCGAGCCAGAACGCGCGGGCCCGGCTGTTCGACAGCACTGCTGGTGGCTCAGTGATCCCGGCCGACGGGCGATACGCGCATCAGCCGGATTCGCCGGCTGTCGGCGTTCAGAACCTCGAACATCAGCTCACCCATGGCGATCGACTCGTCGCGTTTCGGCAGGTGTCCGAAATGCCGCATCAGCAACCCGCCGATGGTGTCGAACTCCGAGTCGTCGAAGTCGGTTCCGAAGCGTTCGTTGAAATCGGCGATCGGCGTGGTCGCTTTGACGGTGTAGTTGTCGCCGCCGAGTTCCTTGATGTCGGTCTTGTCGTCGATGTCGTGCTCGTCTTCGATGTCGCCGACGATCTGCTCGAGTACGTCCTCGATCGTCACCGCGCCGCTGACGTGACCGTACTCGTCGATGACCACGGCCATGTGATTACGATTGGCCCGAAAATCCTGCAGCAGCACGTTGAGCCGTTTGCTCTCGGGAATCACTGCGGCCGGACGCATACAGTCTTTGATGTCGAAGTCGTCCCATTCGTCCTTCAACAACAGCGGCAGTACGTCTTTTGCGTGCAGGATGCCGCGCACGTCGTCGACATCGTCGCCGATCACCGGAAAACGCGAATGCTGCGTCTCGATCAGGATGGGCAGGAACTGCCGCGGCGTTGCGTCGGCCCTTACGCACACGAGTTGCGAACGCGGAATCATCACGTCGCGCGCGTGCATGTCGGCGATGGCGATCGCGCCGAACAGAATGTTCAGCACGTCGACGTCGATCAGATCGCGATCGGCGGCGTACCGCAGCGTTTCCATCAACTCCGGACGAGAGGTGGGCTCGCCCGAGAACATGTCCGCAACGCGCTCTATCCAGCGGCGCCCGGAGCCTTCGTCATCCAGTTCGGAATCACTCATGCGAGGGGTCGATAAGGGTCGTCGATGCCAAGGCCCTTCAGTATGGCGACTTCGGTGCGTTCCATCACCTGCGCCTCCGCGTCGGTCTCGTGGTCGTACCCGCACAGGTGCAGCACGCCATGCACCACCAGATGCGCGAAGTGGTTTGCCGGCGACTTGCTCTGCTGCTCCGCCTCTACCGCGACGACCGGCGCGCAAATGACGACGTCACCCAGCAAACGCTCGTCACTGTCGGGCGCAACCAGATCGGCGGAGAACGACAGCACGTTGGTTGGACCCTGTTTATGGCGATAGCGCGAGTTGAGTTGCGTCATCTCGTCCACGTCGACGACGCGGATGCACAGGTTGCCCGCCTCGTCGATGCCGTCGAGCGCCGCGCGCGCCCAGCGACGCAGCAATGCCGGTGTCGGCTGCGCAGCTACGCTCGCGTTCTGAATCTCAACCCGGGTCTTGGCCGTCATCGCTACGCGAGCCTCGCTCGGGTCGCGATGGGCTATCCGCGTCGTGGCGCGCGTACGCTTCGACGATCCGCTGCACCAGGGGATGGCGCACGACGTCTTTCGACGTGAAGTGCGTGAACGACAGCCCTTCGACGCCATCGAGCACGCCCATGCAATGGATCAACCCTGAGCGACTGCCGCGCGGCAGGTCGATCTGCGTGATGTCGCCGGTGATCACCGCGGTGGATCCGAAACCGATGCGCGTCAGGAACATCTTCATCTGTTCGATGGTCGTGTTCTGACTTTCGTCGAGAATGA
>CAZLDA010000503.1:0-3437 GCA_964557875.1 uncultured Pseudomonadales bacterium
CGCATCAATACACCGGGTTCGGCGAGAAAAGCAGCCCGTTCGGCACGAGTCAGGCGGGGCATGGCAATCGGCGCATGGCAATCGGGGACAGGGGCCGCAGTTGGTGAAGGAAGGGCGCGATTATACCGACATGGCGCCGTCGCGCTTCAGGCGATTCTGTCTCGTTTCGAGCAAGCGCTGCAGTTTCTGGTGTTTCGAACGGGTCAGTGGCCAGGTCCAACACAGGTACAGCCCGAACATGAACGCGATCGTTGGGACAATGGCGTACAGAATCGCTAGCCATTGGAGCGCACTCGCATCGTGCACCGCGCCCTTGCCGGTGTCGTAACCGACCCACGACAGCGCAATCAGCGCAACGCCGCCCACCGATAACGCGAGCTTGCCCATGAAGCCGATGATCGCGAAGTAACCCCCGGTACGCGCATCGCCCGACTTCAACGTGTCGAGATCGATCACGTCGGCCATCATCGCGCGCGGCAGATACGCGAACGCTCCGAAGCAGAATCCTTTCAATGCAAACAGTACGTAGAACGCGGTCAACTGGCCGTACTCGAGATTGAAAATAGCGATGCTTACGGCGCTGACGAACACGACCGCGCCGGCGAGTGAACGATGTTTGCCGAACTCGCGCGCAAGGTAGCTCCAGAACGGAATCGCGACGAGGCCCATGCCGAAGTAGACGAGATACAGCTGGCCGGCGCGCGGTACGCCGATGTAATCCTGCATGAAGAACAGCGACAGCGCGTTGCGGAACGCTTCGCCTCCGTTGATGCACAACTCGATCGCGATCAGCCGCAGGAACAGCTTGTTCCGGTACATCAGGCCCAACGACGCCGCGAAGGGTACGCGACCTTCGCGCGCGCTCGGCGGCGGTTCCGGCACGCGCGTTACCACCAGAACCGTCAGCAGCGGCAACAGGATCACCACGGGCCAGGTGTAGGCGTTCAACACCTGCACCGCCGTGGTTTCCGCGCCGTGTATCCATTCGACGATCGCGGGTACGAGTGCCGCGCCGATCAAGCCGAGCAGCACGAATACTTCGCGCACCGAGACGATGCGCGTGCGCGTGTGATATTCGCCTGAGAGTTCCGCACCCCACGCGCCGTACGGTGTGCCGACCATCGTGCTGCCGATGCGCAGGAACACGAACCAGCCGCCGAGGTAGAAGACGCTGTTGCCGACCGACGGATTCAGCAGGAACACGAGTGCCGCCAGCAGAAACGGCGCACCGATGAATACCCACATGCGCCGGCGTCCCAAACGCGTGCGATATCGGTCGGAGGCAAACCCCATCATCGGGTCGGTGATCGCGTCGAAGATCGACGCGAGGATCATGATGGTGCCGACGCTGTCGGTCGCTATGCCTATATAGGTGGCATAGGCCCGCGGCAGCCAGATACCGAGGGGATAGCCGATCAAGGCGAGTGGAAAACCCAGGGAACCGTAGATCCAGATCGTGCTGGTAGACAGCGTCGGCGCCGCCGGCGCTTCGGTCTTCGTCAATTCCGTCTCTCCCCCGGATTTACGATATCGTGCGTCGGGATCGTTATACGGGCTGGCATGCTGTCCGGCAATCCACCAGTCAGTGTCATAAAGAGAAGACGCAATGGCCGATACATTCGAACGCATTGACGCCCAGTTGCGCAGCTGGATCGAACGCCAGCACGTGTTCTTCGTGGCGACCGCGCCGCGCGATGACGAAGGCCTGGTCAATTGTTCGCCGAAAGGGCTCGACTCGCTGCGCGTACTCGACGAACGCACCGTCGCGTATCTCGACCTCACCGGCAGCGGGGTAGAGACCATTGCGCACCTGAAAGAGAACGGCCGCATCATTCTCATGCTGTGCGCGTTCGACGGGCCGCCGCGCATCGTGCGGCTACACGGCCGCGGCACCGTCGTGCATCCGGGCGATGCGGAATTCGACGGTCTGGTCGCGCTGTTTCCGCCGCAGCTCGGCGTGCGCAGCGTGATCAGAATCGACCTGATCCGGATGAGCGACTCGTGCGGTTACGCGGTGCCGAAGATGGACTTCGTCGCGGAGCGCGAAGCGCTGACGAAGTGGGCCGACAAGAAAACGCCGGCCGGCGTCATCGAGTATCAGCGCAAGACGAATGCGAAGAGCCTCGACGGCCTGACCGGTGTGGATTGGCTGGCCCGTGACTGACTCGTGCCTGCATTGACTCGAGCGCCAGCCGCTCCAAGAATCCACTGAAGTTCAAATCGAGGTGAGTCCATGAAACTCGTCTATACCGAAGCCGAACTGATGAGCAATCACGACTACGCGAAGCCGCACGTGATCGGCGGACGCCGCATGCACGGCGGCTTCGACGCGAACGGTGTGTACGTTCCGCCTCGCGCGAAGCGGCGTAACGAAGCGCTCGACGCGTGGACGGATGCGCTTCGTAAGCGAGGCGGTGATCTGTTCGGCGCCGATGCATCGCTGCTGACCGGCGCGCGCATGCCGAACGTCGAGCAACAGCGGCTGCTGATTCGCAACGGTTTGCCGCAGACGTTCTGGAACGGCCTGACCACTACCGGCAAGATCGAGGGGCGCGGTCGCGCCATCGCCGACATCAAATTTCCGGATCTGCAGAAGATCATCAAAGAAGACATCTCGCAGATGTCGATCGGCCATCTGAACAAGGGTTTGCTAACGGCGCATGGCCTCGATGAAGGCGGTGAACCGGAGAAGTCGATCGGCGGACACGACGTGATGTGGTTCGTCGCGCGCGATCTGGTGTTTGCAAACGGCGCGTTTCCCGACATCGAGCCGCCGGCCAGCATCAGCCGTCCGGAAGCAGGGCGTCGCTGGATGCCGGAGCTGCCGCCAGAATACGAAGGCATGCTGTCGTTCCTGATGAATCTGCTGCTGATCGAGTTTCGCGCAGAGATCGGTTTCGCCATCACGCAGAAAGTGTTCCGCACCGAAGACCTGTTCACCAACAAGCGTGCTGAGGCGGAAGAAGCGGCCGAGATCATCGAACGCATCCGTACCGACGAAGAAATACACGTCCGCTCGCTGCGCCTGTATCTGGGCGAACTCCGAACCGTGACGTTCAAGACCGTCGACGGCGGCGAGGTGAGCGGGGCGGCTGTGATCGACCGATTCTGGAGCGGCCTGATCAACTGGGCGACCGTCGAACAACCGCGCCTGGCGGCGATGCAGCAGTACGAGCTGATCAAGGCGCGCATTCTGGCGCACCCGAACGGCGAACGGATCCTGCGCGAGTTCGACGCGATCTCCGATTTGAATCCGGAGGTCGCGGCAGCAGGGTAGTGGGATGGAGCTTCGAGTAACGGCGGATGCGGGGGAAACATCGGTTCGGACCCGCTCGAGCCGTCCGTGGGCGCTCAGGCGCGGCCATCCATGGCCGCTTATGGTCCTCACCGACATTTCCCCCGCATCCGCCTAGGTCGAACTGCATCGCCAGCTTGTG
>CAZLDA010000504.1:0-3435 GCA_964557875.1 uncultured Pseudomonadales bacterium
TTCCTCGAGGCGCGGCTGTTCTACCGGCTTCAGCAGATAGTCCACAGCGAGCACCTCGAACGCATTCACCGCGTATTGGTCGAAATCGGTGACGAAAACGATCAACGGCATCGAATCGCTCTGCAGTTCGCGAACCACGTCGAAGCCGCTCAATCCCGGCATCTGAATATCGAGAAAGACCAGGTCCGGCGCGTCGCGCGCGATCGACGCGAGCGCCTCGCGCCCGTTGTTGCACTCGCCGATGATGTGCACGCCGGCGATATCGTTGAGGCGAAGCCGCAGCCCGCGTCGCGCCAGCGCTTCATCGTCGACGATCAGCGCACGCATCGGCGCGCTCACGATGTTTCGAAGGGGATCCGCACGCATACCTGAAGCCCTCGTGGCACGACGTTCGTCATCGCGAAGGAATGTTCGCGAGGATAGATTTCATGCAACCGCTGGCGCGTGTTGGCGAGTCCTACGCCCCGCGTCGTTTGCGCGGCCGAGTGCGAACCGTTGGCGACCGGTTCGGTGAAGCCCGGGCCGTCGTCCGTGATTTCCACCTGCAGCTGCGCGCCGCGCACCATCGCTTCGATACGGATCGTTCCGCCGCTTTCGCGTGGCGCGATTGCGTACTTGATCGCGTTTTCGACGATGGGTTGCAGCAGGAGGCTCGGAATCAGCGCACGCCGTGCGAGCTGTTCAACGCCCGTTTCCACCTTCAGCCGCTCGTCGAAGCGCACCTGCTCGATGTCGAGATACAACTGCAGCGCCGCGAGCTCCTGATCTAACGAGACGCGTTGCATCGGATCGTTGTCGAGCGAGTAGCGCAGGAAACGCGATAGCCGTGTCACCATCTGATTCGCGTCGTCGGTGTTGCGTTCGAGAATCAGCGTCGAGATGGCATTCAGCGTGTTGAACAGGAAGTGCGGGTTCAGCTGATAACGAAGCATCTTCAGCTGCGCTTCGTGTGCCATCGCGGTAACGCGCAGCACCTTTTCGGTCTCCCGCTGCAGCATCTGATAGTACTTGATGCCGAAATAGAAGCCGCTCCAAAGCAGCATCACGTAAAACGACGCCTGAATCCCTTCGAAGTAACCGAGCCAGCCCATTGGTTCGAATTGGTCGAAGATGTACGCGACGGCGAGGTTCTTCGCGGCTTGCCACAAACCGCCGATCACGTAAGAGAGAATTGCCGCTGTGACGATGCGCAGCGCCAGCGGGCGCGTCCACAATGCGCGATAGGCGTATCGCAGCACGCTGGAAAGCACCATCCCGACGAGTGCCGCGAACGTATACAGCGCGATCACGTGCGGCCGGTCCGGGTTGTCCATCCAGTACACCCAGCCGATCGCGCTCGCGAATGCCCAACTCGTCCAGCCTACCCACTGAACCAGCCAGAACTGCAGCTCGCGGTTCGATAGAGCGCGTGCGATAAGGCGTGGTCGCTGCTGTCGCTCCAAGAAGGGGGGCGTCTCGTTCATCGGCAGATTCTAGTGAGCCGAGAGTGTGGCGCCCTAGTCGCCGGCGCAATTGGTCGCAGCAGGAACTCGGTTCGTCGCGGCGTTGATCAAGCCCGTGCCGGAACCACGGTTGCCGTCAACCGCGCAATGCACACGAGACGTTCGTCGTCGGTGCGAATCTCGATCCCCCACACATGCGACGTCCGACCGAGATGGATCGGTCGCGCCACGCCGGTAACCCGTCCGTCGCGAACGCCGCGCAGATGGTTCGCGTTGACCTCCAGGCCCACGCAAAGCCACTTCGTCTGATCGACACAGCACATGGATGCGGCGCTGCCAAGCGTCTCGGCCAACAGCACGGATGCGCCGCCGTGCAACAGCCCCCACGGCTGCTTCGTACGCTGATCCACCGGCATCGTTCCGCTGAGTGAGTCCTCACCTACAGCGGTGATTTGGATGCCCAATGCCGACACAGCGGTGCCCTCATGAATGTGGTTGAGGTGCGCCAGGTCGGGCGGGGCGAACCAGATGCTCATGGAGTGTCTCGCTGTGATGTCTGCTGTGACGGCGCCGCCAACGCGTCGCGATTGAAGCCGGCCAGCTTCTTGTAGCGCTCGGCGATTTCGCCGAGTTCGACGTCGCTGAAATGATCGTGGATGTCGAGGAAGCCGTTCGGGCAGCGGTCTTCCACCATCTGCAGCACGCGCTCTGGACCGGTCTCGCGATTGTCGAGCGTCAGCTTCGCGGTGGGTTCGAGGCGCTGCTTCTGGTACGCGAGCAATGCAGCCTCGACGATCGGCTCGGCCGTCAAGGCGTCGGCTAAAGCGACGCCGTCGAGAATCCCCTGCGACGCGCCGTTGGATCCGTTCGGGCGCATCGCATGCGCGGCGTCGCCGAGCAACGTGACGCGCCCGAACGTCCAGCGCGGCACCGGATTGCGATCCACCATCGGGAATTCGAATACCTGCTCGGTTGCCCTGAACAGCGCGGGCACGTCGAGCCAGTCGAACCGCCAGTCTTCGAACGCAGGTGCGAAGTCGTTCGGGTCGCCGCGGCGATTCCAGTCCGCACGATTCGGCGGAAGCGAACCCGGCAGTCGTCGCTCTGCCACCCAGTTCATCTGCGAACGGCCGGCGCGTCGTGCCGATTCGGAGATCGGATAGATCACCGCTTTGAGATCGTTGTGGCCGATCATCACGCACGAGCGTCCGTCGAGTACGGGCGCCCAGTCCGTCACACCTCGCCACAGCATCTGTCCCGAATACACGGGATTGCCTTCATCGGGATAAAACGAAGCACGCACCACCGACGCCAGACCGTCCGCGCCGATCAGCATCGAACCGCGTTGGCTCGGCTGGGAGGTACCTGTCCTTCGGTGGGTGAAGTGAGCCGTCACTCCGCTGGCATCCTGTTCAAATGCTGACAGCGTGTGACCTTCCACCACGGCATCGGCACCGAGTCGCGCGCGCACTGCATCGAGCAGCACGCGCTGCAGTTCGCCGCGATGAATCGAGTATTGCGGCCACGCGAGCCCGGCGTCGTAACCGCGCGGTTCGCTCCAGATCGGCTTGCCGTGCTTCGAGTAGAAGCGCAACGAGCTCGTCAGAATCGCGGTCGCCTCGAGCGGGTCTTTCAACCCCAGAGCCCACAATACCTTGACCGAATGCGGCAGCAGGTTGATGCCTACGCCGAGCGGACGGATCTCCTCGACCGCTTCGAACACACGCGCGCGAATCCCGGCGGCGTGCAATGCAAGCGCGCACGTCAGTCCGGAAATTCCGGCACCGATGATCAGTACTTCTTCCCTCAACGAGCTGTTCGCCGATCTGTCGTGTGGCTCGGTCATGGCTTTGAAGTTCGTTTGCTAACGCAGCAGGGGACGTTAGTGTAAGGAACGCGTCGTACAGAGCAACGCGCGCACTAACGTGTAAAGGGAAGGAGTGGATCGATGACCACGCAACGCACCTACGTTCCGGCGGCCGGACATGATCGT
>CAZLDA010000505.1:0-3432 GCA_964557875.1 uncultured Pseudomonadales bacterium
CAACGGCGTCACGGTAAACGAACGCAATCGGGATGCGCCATAGCCCAACCGTCTCGCTCCCATCGACGCGTCACATACCCATGTCCGGCGGCGCCGCCGCATCTGTGCGCGGTTCGGGTATTTCGGTCATGGTCGCTTCCGTCAGCAGCAGCACGCTTGCAACGGATACTGCATTTTCGAGCGCGACACGCACGACTTTGGTTGGATCGACAATGCCGGCTTCGATCAGATCGACGTACGTGTTGGTCGAAGCGTCGTAACCGATCGACCCGCCGCTTCTGCGCATTTCTGCAACCACGACGCCGCCGTCCACCGACGAATTGGCAGCGATCTGCCGAGTCGGCGCCTCGAGTGCGCGTTTCAGAATCTGAATGCCCGTCCGCTCGTCGCCGCTCGCGAGAGCTTCTTCGCGTTCGATGGCCTCCGTACACCGCAGCAGCGCGAGACCGCCGCCGGGAACGATGCCTTCGGCGACTGCTGCCTTGGTTGCGGCAATTGCATCGTCGAGTGCTTCCTTCTTCGACTTCATCGCGGCTTCGGTGGGAGCACCGACGCGCAGCACGGCAACCCCGCCCGCGAGTTTTGCGAGCCGTTCCTGGAGCTTCTCCTTGTCGTAATCGCTCGTCGTCTTGTCGATCTCGTTGCGGATCTGCTGCATGCGATTGTCGATCTCGATGCGCGTGCCCGCGCCGCCGATGATGGTCGTCTTGTCCTTGTCCGCAACGACGCGTCGTGCGCGGCCGAGTTCGCCGAGTTGAACGTTCTCGAGCTTGAGTCCGACTTCTTCCGAGACGACCAGACCCTTGGTCAATACCGCCATGTCCTGCAGCATCGCCTTGCGCCGATCGCCAAACCCGGGCGCCTTCACCGCGAGACTCTTCAACACACCGCGAATCTGATTAACGACGAGCGTAGCGAGCGCTTCACCTTCGATGTCTTCCGCGACGATCAGCACGGGACGACCGGACTTTGCCACTTGTTCGAGCAGCGGAATCAGGTCGGCGAGGTGGGCGATCCTGCGATCCGAAAAAAGCACGTACGGATCGTCGAGCACCGCCTCCATCTTTGCCGTATCAGTTGCGAAATACGGTGACAGGTAGCCGCGGTCGAACTGCATGCCCTCCACGACATCGAGTACCGTTTCGGTCGTCTTGGATTCCTCGACCGTGATGACGCCTTCGCCGCCGACGCGTTCCATTGCGTCGGCGACGAGTTCGCCGATCGCAGGGTCGTTGTGAGCGGCGATCGTCGCGACTTGTGCACGTTCCTTCCGGTTCCTCACCGGCTTCGATAAGGCGCGCAATGCTTCGAGTGCGACGCGTTGCCCGCGCTCGAGACCGCGCTTGATGTCGATGGCAGAGGCGCCCGCGACCACGTTGCGCACACCGTCTGTGAACATCGCCGCGGCTAGGATGGTTGAGGTGCTCGTACCGTCGCCCACCGCGTCGCCGGTGTTTTCGGCGGCCTGTCGCAGCATCTGTGCGCCGAGGTTCTCCTCTGGATCGGCGAGGTCTACGGCTTTTGCGATCGTTACGCCGTCGTTGCAAACGAGCGGCGATCCCCACTTCTGCTGCATCAACACCGACTTCGACTTGGGGCCGAGCGTGACGCGGATGGCGTCTGCGAGTTGATTGACGCCGCGCAGGATTTTCTCTCGCGCTTCGGATTGGAACAGAATTTTCTTGTGTGCCATGGTCCTGTCCGGAGTTTTGCAGCCTTGATTGTGCAACTTCCGACGCGCCACTCACTAAGGGGTTTCCGCAAATCGACGCCGCGAACGAGGAACGCAATGATGCCGCCTGGGAGAACGGACCATGCAACTGACGTTTCTGGGTGCGACCAACACCGTCACCGGTTCGAAGTACCTGCTGCACGTCGATGGCCAGAAGGTCCTGGTCGACTGCGGCCTGTTCCAGGGATTCAAACAGCTGCGATTGCGCAACTGGACACCGTTGCCCATTCGCCCCGACGAGATCGATGCCGTCATCCTGACGCATGCGCACATCGACCACAGCGGCTATGTGCCGCTGTTGGTGCGCGACGGCTTCACCGGCCCGATTTATTGCAGCCACGCCACCCGATCGTTGCTCGAGATTCTGTTGCCCGACAGCGGCCGGCTGCAGGAAGAGGAAGCGCGCTTCGCCAACGCGCGCGGATTTTCGAAGCATCGCCCGGCGTTGCCGCTTTACACCGAGGCCGACGCGCGCACATCACTCGCGTCGCTGGTACCGGTCGATTTCGAAGAGGCCCGCGCGTTGAGCAAAAGTGTGACGTTCCGTTTCAAACCGGTGGGCCACATCCTCGGCGCGGCATCGGTGCACCTCACCACGCCGAGCGGTCGGATCGTCTTCTCCGGTGATGTGGGTCGGCCGAACGATCCGATCATGAATGCTCCGGAGGTTCCGGATGAGGCCGATTGGCTCGTCGTCGAATCGACATACGGCGATCGCAGGCATCCGGATGTGGACGTCGAAAGCGAGCTTGCCGACGCAGTGAACGCAGTAACCCATCGAGGCAGCGTGATGGTCGTGCCGGCTTTCGCAGTGGGGCGTGCACAGGCGCTGATGCTTCACCTTGCGCGGCTGAAGAAGGACGGGCGGATTCCGAACGTGCCCGTCTATCTGAATAGTCCGATGGCGACAGACGCGACGCGCGTCTATCACAGTTACCGACGCGAACATCGGTTGTCGGTGGAGGAGTGCGCCGCGATGTGCGGCGTAGCGAAGATCGTGAATTCGGTAGAGGAGTCCAAGGCTCTGAACCGGCGCAGCGGACCGATGATCATCATCTCCGCCAGCGGAATGGCGACGGGCGGTCGCGTGTTGCATCACCTCAAGGCGTTTGCACCCGATCCGCGCAACATGATCCTGCTCACGGGATTTCAGGCGGGCGGCACGCGTGGCGCGGCGTTGGCGGCCGGTGCCGAGAACATCAAGATTCACGGGCAGTGGGTGCCGGTACGTGCCGACGTGCGCCAACTGCAAGGAAGCTCCGCGCATGCGGATGCCGATGAACTGCTCGCATGGATGCGGAAGTTCTCGCGTCGCCCCGATCGGGTTTTCGTGACGCACGGCGAGCCGAATGCGGCCGATCGAATGCGACACAGGATCGAAAACGAGTTGGGCTGGTCGTGCGCTGTGCCCGATTACCGGGAGACGGTGGAGCTTCGCGCTGCTCGGATGTGAGCGCGATCCAGGAATTGATTCATCCGGTCGTGCCACCGCGCCATTTCTGTGTCGTTGGTCTGGGCGGGACCACGCTTGCAGGGTAGTCGAAGCGGCCTGCCGCATCGACGGATCGTTTCCCGAGGCTGCATTCGCGCGAGGCGCGCCTCACCTCCGGCGGGTACGTCCGCAAGCAGTTGCGGTGACTGAATTCAAGACTCAGCGAACGCTGAGCGATCGCTTAGGCTACTGAGGGTCGTCAACCATC
>CAZLDA010000506.1:0-3430 GCA_964557875.1 uncultured Pseudomonadales bacterium
TAAAGAACGCGGTCCGACCTGCCGTGCAGCTCTGCTCGGCGTAGTAGGTCATGAACTTCGCGCCCTCGTGCCCGATGCGGTCGATGTTGGGCGTTTCACCCACCATCAATCCCTCGTGATAGATGCTCGGCTGCATCCAGCCGATGTCGTCACCCATGATGAAGAGGATGTTGGGCTTCTGGTTGGCCGGCGCAGCAAGTGCCGGTTGCGCCGCGATCGCGAGCATTGCGCCCGCAACCACTGCTATCGCGAAAACTGTTCTCGAGTTCATGTGCATAGGCTCCGTGTCTTACGGTTCGTTTTTTGCCGGTACAGGTTGGGGTTCTTCCATCAACCCGTGCTTTGTACCGCCGGATTCCTCGCCCGGTAACTAGCCTTTGGTTTAGTGACGCTTCGGTGAGATGCGCCCCTCAATAGATCCGGTCAGGGACGGAACGAAGCAGAAGCAAAGCGGGCGACCATTTCGGGGTCGCCCGCCTGTCGATAGCCCCGCCAGTCAGCGCCTACGTCGCGGGGTATGGCATCGGCCCGAAGAAGATCCGTTTGACCTTGTCTTTGCCGATGACCCGAACGAACTCGTGCATCGTGCAATACATGAGAATCAGCGCGAACAACAGAATCTGCACGGCCCAGAAACGCGGCCACACCATGTGTGTAAGGAGATCCTCATTGCCGGCAACAAAGCCGCCCGCTTTGCGTGCGGCTTCGATGAGCCGCTCGACGTAGTGGATGATTCCCGACGCCACGAGATAGATCAGCGTCTTCCAGGCGACGTTGAATGCAAGCGGGCGATCCGGATACCGATTGATCATCGGCAGCAGGTCGGCCAGCAATACGGCTTTGCCGAGGATGAGCGCCGCGACTGCGATCGACGCGGTCGATGAGATCGGAATACCGTCGCCCTTGCTCATCAGCGAACGGATCAGCGCGACGATATGCAGCGCGACGAAGAAGAACACCGTCGGCGGCAATATCAGGAAGAACTCTTCCTTGATCTTCTCGGTGACCTTACTCATCGGCGGTCCTTGTTTTTCTGCGACCGCTAAGGATGCATTGCGGCGTCGACCGCGGCCAGCAGCGCGTCGTTGGAGAACGGCTTGCGCAGCAGCTGTGCGCCGGCCGAATGCGCGCTCTGTTCGACGTCGAGCGCGTCGCTCGCGGTAATGAACACGACCGGCACATCGATGTTCGCTGCCTTCATGCGGGCATTGACGTCAAAGCCCGTCAGGCCGGGCATGTGTACGTCGAGCAGCACGCAGGCCGGTTGCGCGGCGCCGAGCGACGCGAGGAATTCCTCGCCGGATTCGAATGTGGCGACGGAGTAATCGGCGAGGCGCAGCAGCCTGCGCAACGCGACACGCACCGGCGCTTCGTCGTCCACCACGGCAACTGACAGGGTTTTCACCGCACCACGCTACCGTCGCGCCGCACGGGGCGGTACTAGACTTTGGTCAAGGATTCCTGGGTGACGCGACGGTTTGCCGTCAATCGGCCTGAGTGCGTGCGACGATGTGCATCAGCTCGGCGACCGACTTCGCCTGCATGCGCTCCATGATCTTCGCCCGGTGATACTTCACCGTCTGCTCGACGATGCCGAGGTCGAAGGCGATCTGTTTGTTCAACTTTCCTTCCATTACCGCCGCGAGCACCTCGCGTTCGCGCGGCGTCAGGGCGCCGAGTCGCCTGCGCAGCGTAGCGGTGTCTCCATGGTTGCGCTGTTGCAATGCGTGCTGCTCGATTGCAGCGCGCAGCGCGGCATCGAGCGCTTCGCCGCGGACGGGCTTCGTCAGAAAATCGGACGCGCCCGCCTTCATCGCGCGCACCGACATCGGAATGTCGCCGTGCCCGGTGAGGAACACGATCGGCAGATCTTCACCCGTCTCGCGCAGCCGCTGCTGCAGCGCCAGACCGTCGAGCCCCGGCATGTTGACGTCGAGCACCAGACATCCCGCGGCGCTGGGTTCGCGCGCGGCCAGGAATGCCTCTGCGGATGCGAACGTCATGACGCGCCAGCCGCTGACGCTCAACAGACGCGCAACCGCTTTCGTCACCGCAGCGTCGTCGTCGACGACGAAGATCGTGTAGCCGCCGGTGTCCACCTTCATGCCGCGCGCACCGGCAATGTGACGCAAAACGTCGCGCCCCGGTCGGTGTTGTTGGCGGCCGTCAACGTTCCTCCGTGTGCGGCGACGATCGTGCGGCAGATCGCGAGACCGATGCCCATGCCGCCGGATTTCGTCGTCCAGAACATGTCGAAGATCCGGTCGAGCGCGTCGCCGGCGATGCCGGCGCCGGCATCGGTCACGTCGACCTGAATGGCTTCGCCCACCGCTCGCGTTCGAATCGACAGGGTCCGTTCCGCTTCCGTCGCGCTGCTCATCGCATCGGCCGCGTTGACCATCAGGTTCATGAACACCTGCTGCAGTTGCACGCGTTCGCCTTCGATGGGCGAGAGGTTCGGCGCGAGATCCGTGCTGACGGTGATCTGGCGCGTGACGAGATCGGTGTGAACCAGCCCGAGCGTCTCGCGCACGAGTTCGTTCACGTCGACCAGCCGCAACTCGCGATCACCGCGTTTGTACAACGCGCCGAGGCGCCGGATCACCTGCGACGCGCGAATGTCTTCAGTAACGATGTCGTCGCAGATCGCGCGCAACTCGTCCAGGTCGAGATGGTCACGCCGCAGCATGGTCTGCGCGGCTTCGGCGTTGCTCAGAATTGCCGCGAGCGGCTGGTTCAGTTGATGCGCGATCGACGCGGACAACTGTCCGAGCAACGACACGCGCGTCATGTGCCCCAACGCCGTGCGGTCCTGCTCCGCCTGCAGTTCGGCCACCTTGCGCTGGGTGATATCGATGGCGACACCGCGCAGGCGCCTCGGATGGTCCTGGTCGAGCCGACCGCGCGCGGCGAACCAGCGCACTTGATTCGGCTGCACCACGCGGTACTCGATGTTCAATTCGTCGTCGGTCGCGAGGGCCTTCCGCACGGCGCGTTCGAGCGCTTCGCGGTCGGCCGGGTGCGTGACTTCGAGAACGCGGTCGAAGTCCATCGCATGCGGTTCCCTGAACGCGGGCGTATGAGGGACCTGAATCCCCGCCGTGCCGTTCGTGCGTTCGCGGTCGACGTCCCAGACCCAGTTACTGAGACGCGCGGTCCGCGCGGCCAACACCATTCTCCGTTCGCTCGCTTCGAGCGCTGCCGCCGTGCGCTTCTGCAACCGGCGTTCGTACAACAGCGCCGCGATCAGTCCGGTCTGCAGCAGGATGACCGCAAGCGCGATCAGCGCGACGTGGCCATACGCTTCCCACAACGTCGGCTGTTTGAAATGCACGATCGTGTCGGGCGGGAGCTGTTCTTCTTTGATGCCCCATCGTCGCGCCTGCCGCCAATCGATCTGCATCACCGCCGGCGTCTGCGAAGGCAATGT